>JBEAYO010000347.1:0-4400 GCA_041159285.1 Bacteroidota bacterium
ACCTTCCAGAGTAGGGTGCCTCGCCAACCAGGCGCTTGAGACTTCCTTTAAAGGCCTGGCATGTTGTTGAAATTTGCTTCTGGGCACCACTTGACTTCCGGAAAGGGGAGTTTTAGGGCGCAGGGCTTCGTCCCGGTACTTTCCAGAGTAGGGTGCCTCGCCAACCAGGCTATTGAGACACATCAAAATCTATATTTATGATAACCAGAAAATTTAATGAAAAATGAAAGGAATCTATGAAAAATACCCGCGCACAACGCTGGTACTGTTCAATATCTTCTTCATCTTGCTGGTAGCGGGCTTGGCAGAGGCCTATTTGAGGACGAAGGCCAAGGACCCTTTGATCGTCTATGAAAACAAGGGCGAGGCGCGTGTTGTCCGCATAAGGGAAGGTGCGCCAAACATGTCTTGTACGGTGAGCCTGGACAGCGTGTTGTGGAAGCGGATATCCGACAATGCCGAGTTCAAGCCACACCGGCTTCGATTTGACCAGGATGGATTCTTAATGCCTTCCGGGGTGCATAGCGAGCCGGACCAGAAAATCTTTTTCATCGGTGGCTCTACCACCTTGTGCCAGGATATGGACGAGGAAAGCCGGTTCGCCTATGTGGCGGGCAAGCTGCTGACAGATAAAACGGGTTTGAAGGTCAATACCTACAACTCCTCCCTTTACATGAACAACACGCTTCACGATATCAAGGCCCTCATCAACAAAGTGCTGCCAAAAGAACCCGATATTGCCGTGATGATGGAGACCTGCAACGACATCTTCATGTTGGGTGCCTATGGCAGCTACTGGGAGGAGGATGCCAAGGACTTATCCATCATGTATGAGCTGGAGCCCAAGCCCAACCCCATCGTCTATCTCCTGCGGGAAACCAAGAATTACCTGTTCCCCAACCTTTTCCAGGCCGCAAAAAGCGCCTTCACCCCCAGGCAGAAAAAGGAGGAATACGTGTTCTCCAGCAAAGAATATGAGCCGGAGCAATATGCCGGCGATGAATTCTACGTCAAGAGGTTCAGGACCAACCTGAAAATGTTCATCAACATCTGCAGGGTGGCAGATGTGACACCTGTGCTGATGACACAGGCTCACCGGCTCGTGTACCCGCCGGACCCCATCGTGAGCGAATATATTGACTGGATCACGGGTCCCGCCTATCACGATGCGCATTTGTCATACAAGCAGTACATGCACCTGCAGAATGTGTTCACAGAGACCATCCGCAAAGTGGGCGAGGAAGAGGGGGTCAAGGTCATAGACCTGGAAGCCCTGGTGCCCAAGACAAAGGAATACCTGTTCGATCCGGTTCACTATACTGAGAAAGGCTCTTTGATGGTTGCAGAATATATCAGCGAGCAGCTGAAGCCCTTGGTGCTCCAAGGGAAAAGCGTTGCCCCGCAGATCAGCAAGGCAGGTGGCGCCATCTCGGCAACGAAAAACCAAGGATAGGCAGGTCGGAGTGCGCGGTGCTTATAAAGAGGCCAACTGCTGGTTCCGTTGCTGCCTTCAGCTTGTTTCATCGTCGCCGGATTCCCCGCTGCACTGGAAGGCGAGCTGTCAAAAATGCAGTTGGCACAGCCGCTTCATATTAGACTTGTTTCGGCGGGGTCATCGAAGGGGCAAAAAGGCTCTCTTCTTCCCACTTTGTGCCTTTTTTAGGTCAAATAGCTGGGCTATTCTCCCTAAAAAAGCCTTCAAGTGGAAAGGAAACAGCACTTTTTTCCCACATCGCTGACCCGCCGAAACAAGTCTATTGAAAACACCGCTTGAGGGGAATTTTTCACATCACCTACTAAACTGCTCTTTATCATCATGAAAAAAACACGCGTCCTGATTTTTCTGGCACTGCTGGCTTCCTGCAAGGAAAAAGAGATGCCATCCTCCGCTCCGGCAGAAACGACAGCGGCAGCCGAGGAGCATCCCATTCACCTCACCAGCGCGCAGTTGACCCAGGCAGATCTGGCATTTGAGGAACTGTCGAGCGGAAAGATGTCTGATGAGTTGCTTTGCAATGCCAGCCTGGTGCTACATGCGGAAGACAAGACGCTATTGGGCGCTTTTTCAGACGGTGTGTTGTCGGAATTGCGCACAACCTTGAATGCAAGGGTAAAGAAAGGGCAGGTGCTCGCCGTTGTTCGCAATCCGGACCTGCTGGACATGCAGCAGGAGTACCTGGCAAACCAGGAGCAGCTGGTGTTGTTGGAGCAGGAATTCAAGCGCTATGAGACCCTGCAGTCGGCCGACGCCACGGCGGCCAAATTTTTTCAGAAGGCACAGGCGGATTTGAAGGCCGCCAGGAATACCCAGGCCGTGCTTGCTGTCAAGCTGCGGGCCTATCAGATGGATCCGGACAAGCTGAGCTCCCGGAATCTGAGTGCCCAAATGACCTTGTCCGCTCCCACGGATGGGGTCGTCACGCAGATATTCGCCGGGGAAGGCACCGTTGTATCAGCGGGCACGCCCATCTGCGAGGTAGCTGAAATGAGCAAATTGCATGCGGACCTCTGGGTATTTGAAAAGGACCTGCCCAGGATCAAACAGGGGCAGCAGGTGAGAATAAGCTTCCCTTCGGATCCCGCTGCGACCTTTCCCGCTGCCATTTACAGCATAGACCAGGTGATAGATCCTGAGAAAAAGGCCTTGCGGGTGCACGCCCGCTTATCAGGATTGGCTTCGCACAGTGGCTTCGTGGATGGCGCCTTCGTGGAGGCCCGGGTCCTGGTGGGTAACTCAGAAGGTGGCATACTGCCTGAGGGAGCCGTCGTCAGGGAAGGGGAAGGAGAGTTCATCTTCCTGGTGGAACGGGAAGAGGCAGCGGGCATGACATTTAAAAAAGTGAAAGTGGAAAAAGCAGCTTCCGGCAAGGGCATGGTAGCCATACGTCCTTTGGAGCCGCTGCCGGATCCTGCCAGAATTGTCACCAAAGGAGCCTATTACGTCTCGGCCCAGGGGTCTGGCATCTCAGCAGAAGAATAAAATTTTTCTTTCGGCTGGCATTGCATCTCAGCAGCAAAAAATTCCGCATCGGGCTGGATATTCCAGCCCCTGTGCTATATTTGTAAAACAAGAACAGCTGCAATGCTGTTTACATGCAAATACAAACCAAATAACTGGAGCAATGAAGCATATCGTCCTACCTGTTGTAATGTTGTTCATGGCAATCTCTGCCTGCCAGTCCCAGCAAAACAAGCAAAAGGCAGCCCCCGCTGCAAAAGAAGCCGCAAAGCCCGTTTATGAAGAGATCAGCCTGGAGGAATTCAAGGTGAAAATGAAGGAGCCGGGCGTGGTGATTCTCGATGTCCGCACGCCGGAAGAAACCGCAGACGGCAAGGTCGAAGGTGCCATGGAACTCAATTTCTACGACGAGGACTTTGCCCAGAAACTCGCTCGCCTGGACAGGAAAAAGACCTATCTGGTGTATTGCCACGCAGGCGGCAGAAGCACCGAGGTATGCCAGCAAATGCAGTCCCAGGGCTTTCAGCGGGTTTATAATTTCAAAGGAGGATATTCAAACTGGCGCAAAAAATAGGATGCGGCGCCACCAGCAGGGATTGCCAACAGGATGACGATGTGTGCGAGAATGCAATAAATGCAGCTGACCTATGAATGACAATTCCCTCTCACTGCCCTTCAGCTTTGAGCCCCGGCTCATGGAGGAGATTCAAAAAACAGGAACCATCAAAAAACTTGCGGCTGGGGAAGAACTGATGCGTCCCGGCCTGCATGTCCGGTACATTCCCATCATACTTTCCGGAAGCTTGAAAATAATGCGTCAAAATGATGATGGCGACGAGACCTTCCTTTATTTTCTGACCCGGGGCGACACCTGTGCCATGTCCCTAACCTGTTGCAGCACCCAGCGGCCCAGCACCGTGCGGGCACTGACAGAGGAAGCCACCGAAGTCATTTTGATCCCCATAGAAAAACTGGACGCCTGGATGGCTTCCTTCCCCTCCTGGAAATCCTTTGTGTTCAACTCTTACCAACGGCGTTTCGAAGATATGCTCGAGGCGGTTGACAGCCTCGCCTTCCGGAAAATGGACGAGCGCTTGTGGCGCCTGCTAAAAAAGAAGGCTGCCCTGCAGGAAAAAAGGTACGTCTATGCCACTCACCAGGAGCTGGCCGAAGAATTAAATTCCTCCCGCGAGGTGGTAACCCGCCTTTTGAAGAAACTCGAGGGCATGAACAAGATCAAGACCCATCGCAACAGGATAGAAATCATCACAAAATAATTCTCTTTTGGTGACAAATGTCCCCACGAAAGCCTCGGGGATGTCCGACCTTTGTAAGGTTGAATTCAGAAAAAGCGTAACTGCTCAGCCACCCTTGCAAATGCTGCTTGTTTTCCGGAAAGGGCGGTCGGGGGGGGGCCCCCCGCGGCCCCCCCCCCCCCCCC
>JBEAYO010000348.1:0-4373 GCA_041159285.1 Bacteroidota bacterium
TGTAAAACATAGACGATATGGAAACCAAAGCACTTCAGCGCATCTATACCAAAATCGGCCAGATCACAAAGGCCACCTGCACCGTCAAGGCCACCGACGTGGGCTATGAGGAACTCGCCCTGGTGGACGGCCGTCCCGCTCAGGTGGTGAAGATCATGGGAGACCAGGTCACCCTCCAGGTGTTCTCCGGCACGGAGGGCATCCGCACCAATGCTGAAGTCGTGTTCTCCGGAAAGCCACCCACGATCAAGGTCGGCGACCAGCTGGCAGGCCGCTTCTTCAATGCCTATGGCAATCCCATCGACGGCGGTCCCGCCGTTGACGGCGCGGAGCGGGAAATCGGCGGACCTTCCGTCAACCCGGTGCGCCGCAAGCAACCCTCGGAGCTGATCACCACCGGCATCGCCGGCATCGACCTGAACAACACCCTGGTGACCGGGCAGAAAATCCCCTTCTTCGCCGACCCCGACCAGCCCTTCAACCAGGTGATGGCCATGGTGGCCCTGCGCGCCCAGGCCGATAAAATTATCCTCGGCGGCATGGGGATGACCAATGATGACTACCTTTTCTTCAAGGATGTCTTTGAAAATGCCGGCGCCCTGCACCGCATCATCAGCTTTGTCAACACCACCGAGGACCCGCCGGTCGAACGCCTGCTCGTGCCCGACATGGCGCTGACGGCAGCGGAATACTTCGCCGTTGACAAAAATGAAAAAGTACTCGTCCTGCTTACCGACATGACCCTGTATGCAGATGCCCTCAGCATCGTGTCGAACCGCATGGACCAAATCCCCTCCAAGGACAGCATGCCCGGGTCACTGTACAGCGACCTGGCCAAGTTGTATGAAAAAGCCGTGCAGTTCGATGCCGGAGGGTCCATCACCATCATCGCAGTGACCACCCTGTCGAGTGGCGACATCACCCATGCCATCCCCGACAACACAGGTTACATCACGGAAGGACAGCTCTTCCTGCGGCGCGACACGGAAATCGGCAAGGTCATCGTGGATCCCTTCCGGAGCCTTTCCCGCCTCAAGCAGCTCGTCATCGGCAAAAAGACACGGGCAGACCACCCGCAGGTCATGAACGCTGCCATCCGCCTCTATGCCGATGCAGCCAATGCGCGCACCAAGCAGGAGAACGGCTTTGACCTGACGGCCTACGACAAGCGCACCCTGCAGTTTGCCAGGGAATACGCCGACCGGCTGCTGGCCATAGACGTCAACATCGACACCCAGGAGATGCTGGACATATCCTGGGTGCTGTTCTCCCGCTACTTCAGTCCGGAGGAAGTCGCCATCAAGCAGGAATTTATTGACAAATACTGGAATCACCAGGCCCGTTAACAGCAAAATGACGCCCCATGTCAGTAAAATTTCAATATAATAAAACCTCCCTGCAGGAGCTCAACAAGCAGCTGAAGACGCGCCGCAAGGCCCTTCCCGTGCTGAAGAACAAGGAGGCTGCCCTGCGCGTGGAGGTGAAGAAGGCCAGGATGGAGGTGCTGCGGCTCGAGGCGGAGATCCAAAGCATCCTGCGGACCTGCGAGAACATGTCGCGGCTCTGGGCTGAATTCGATCCCGGCCTGGTGCGCGTGCGAGAGGTGAACATGGGCGCCGGGAAAATCGCAGGCGTCAGCACGCCGAAACTTAAGGGAGTGGAGTTCGAGGTAGTCCCATTCAGTCTTTTCAACCAGCCGCACTGGTTCAACGACGGCCTTGCCATCCTGAAGCAGCTCGCCCTGCTGGGCGTGGAGCGGCAGTTTGCCAATCGGAGCATGCAATTGCTGGAGCGGGCACGGAAAAAGACCACCCAGAAGGTCAACCTCTACGAGAAAAACCAGATACCCGCATACGAGGCGGCCATATTAAAGATCAAGCGGTTCATGGAAGATGAGGAGAACCTGGCCAAGTCTGCCCAGAAAATCCTCAAAACCAGGCAACAGCAAAAAGAAGCGACCCGATGATCGTACCGATGAAAAAATACACCTTCCTCGTCCACCATGCAGGATACAGGGAGTTTCTCGAGGTTCTGAGGGAGGCCGGCGTGCTGCACGTCCGACAGCGGGAGGCAGCTGCCAGCCGGGAGGCCGAGGCGCTGCGCCCCCTTAGGAAGGAAGTGGCGGACCTGATCAAACAGCTCAGAAAGCGGAAGCCCGCGGCAGATGCCGGGGATTTACCCCCGATTCCCGGGCTGGAGGGGGTAGCGCTCCTTTGCAGCATCCAGGAATTGGGTGCAAAGATGGAGCAGAACAGCCAGTCCTTGCAGCGGCTGGATAAAGAAATCGCCCTGCAGTTGCCTTGGGGGCATTTCCAGCCGGAGTTGCTGCAGCAACTGCAGGAGGAAGCCGGCGTGCAAACCCGCCTGTTCACCTGTGCAGAGCGGAAATTCAATCCTGCGTGGAAAGAGCAGTACGCCCTGGAAGTCATCCAGGTGCATCCCCCCGATAGTTATTTTGTCATTTTCTGCCGGGAAGGAGAGGAAGTTGCCATCGGTGCGGAGGAGTTGCCCTGGCCGGCTAGTTCTCTGGCTGCCATGCAGGATAGGAAGGCTGAGCTGGAAGCAGCGGCAGCTGACATGCAGCGCGACATGGACCGCCATGTGGTTCACAGCCTGCCCTTGCTGGGCCAGTTGTTGCTGAAAACAGAAGAGCAGCTGGAACTGGCTGAAGTGCTCAGTCAAAGCGTGGCGGAGGCAGAGGAGCGTCTGATGGTGCTGGAGGGTTTTGTTCCACAAGACCGGGAGCAAAGGCTCGTGGAACACTGCGAGCAATCGGAGGTCTTTTACCTGGCTGAGGATGCCAGCGCAGAGGATCAGCCCCCGATATTGCTGCAAAACAGTCGTTTTTCCCGTTTATTCGAGCCCATCGGAAGGTTGTTCGATTTGCCGGCTTATGGCGAGATAGACTTGACGCCTTTTTTCGCGCCTTTTTTCATGATGTTTTTCGGCTTTTGCCTGGGAGATGCCGGCTACGGGCTGGTATTGGTGCTGGCTGCCATGTTGTACAAGCCCAGGGCAAAAGAGGACATGAAGCCCCTTTTGTCGCTGGTGCAGTGGCTGGGGCTGGCAACCGTGATATTTGGTGCGCTGGGCGGCACCGTCTTTGGCGTCAGCCTGCTGGGGGAAGAATACGCGTGGTTGGGCAAGGTTCAGAAGATGATGATCGACAGCGACCAGATGTTCAATCTCGCCCTGGCTTTGGGCCTGATACAGATATTGTTCGGATTGATCCTGCAATCGGCCAACCGTTACAAGCAGCGCGGGCTGGTGTATGCCATCTCGCCCTGGGGCTGGATACTGTTGCTGTTGAGTTTGCTGGACATCGGCGTGTTGAAGCTGATTGGACCCTTTGCGACCTGGCTGGCCTGGGGTGGGGTAGGTATCATCCTGTTGTTCAATGATCCGGACGCCGGGATTTTTGCCCGGCTTGGCAAGGGAGTGTGGGAGCTATACGGCATCACGGGATACTTCGGCGATTTGCTGAGCTACATTCGGTTGTTTGCCCTGGGTATTTCCGGTGCCATCCTGGGGTTTGTGATCAATGACATAGCGCTGCGCGTGTTGAACGGCATCCCGGTGTTGGGGCCTGTGTTGTTCGTCGTCATGCTGGTGCTGGGCCATACCGGCAACCTTCTGCTGGCGATGCTGGGGTCCTTTGTGCACCCCTTGCGTTTGACCTTTGTGGAGTTTTACAAGAACGCCGGTTTTTCCGGCGGGGGCAAGGCATACAAGCCATTTGAGAAAAGAATTTAAAACATAAAATCATTCAAAATACAAATCAAGATGGGTACAGCAATTATTCTCGCATACATCGGGCTTGGCCTGATGGTAGGACTGGCAGGAGTAGGAAGCGCCATTGGCGTATCGATTGGCGGCAATGCCACGCTGGGTGCGCTGAAGAAGAACGACGCGGCCTTCGGCAACTACATGCTGCTCAGCGCCCTTCCGGGCACGCAGGGATTGTATGGTTTTGCCGGTTTTTTCATCATCAACAGTAGTGGCGTTCTCACGCCGGAGATCACCATGCTGCAGGGCATTGCCATTCTTGCCGCTGGTTTTGTGCTGGGTTTGGTGGGGCTTATTTCTGCCATCCAGCAGGGCCGGGTTTGTGCCAATGGCATTGCCGGCATCGGCGCAGGCTATGATGTGTTTGGCCGCACGATGGTGTTGGCGGTATTCCCTGAGCTATACGCCATTGTCGCCTTTGCCGCGACCTTCATCATCAGCTCCAGCCTGTAATTTGTCGCTGAGGCAGCTGCCGGTTCTCCGGGGACTTTTAGAGGTTATCTCAAAAGACCTGGTGCGCTGTTGAAATTTGTTCCACCAGTGCCACCTGTCTACCGGAAAGGGCGTCGGGGGGGGCCCCCGGCCCC
>JBEAYO010000349.1:0-4370 GCA_041159285.1 Bacteroidota bacterium
CCTCTATTTTAGGTGCGCGGGGCTTCGCCCCGCGCACCTTTTCTAGATGAAAACGCCCCGCGAGAGGGACTTTTGAGTCAGCATCAAGAGGGGCAAGCACATCGCAAGCAGTTGCCCGCATCCGGTTAGCCCTCTTAAAACTGGAAATAAATATATTCCTGCTTGTAGTGTATAAAATTGAATATGAACAAGCCGAGGATCAGGTAAACGCTCCAGCGCAAGGCGCGGGGCAGCGGTTTCAACTCCAGCGGGTGTTCCTGCTTTTGGTGAAACCAGTCAAGCGCTACCACCAGCAGGATGCTCAGCAACTCATACAGGTTGAAATACCAGAAATTGGCCGGCAGCAAGGGCCCCGAGAAAATCCTTCCGATGTAGGCAAGGGCGTCTGCCAGCGTCCTCGACTGGAAAAATACCAGGGTGAAACACCAGACCGCAAAAGTCAATACCATGCTGCCATTGTCATACAGCGCCGGCGACATGCGCTTGCGCAGCGACTTGCGCTTCTTCTTCGTCAGCGTTTCAAAAGCCAGGATCAGACCGTGCAGCAAGCCGAATACCACGTATGTCCAGCTGGGACCGTGCCACAAGCCGATCAGCGTGAAGGAAATGATCAGGGAAGCCACTACTCCGGCATTCCCCTGGTTCCTGAAGACAATCATCAGGGGCGTGAACAGGTAGTCGCGAAACCAGGTGGACAGCGAGATGTGCCAGCGACGCCACAATTCTGTGATGTTCTTCGAAAAATAAGGATAGTCAAAGTTGGGCAGGATGCGGAAGCCCAGCAGCTTCCCGCTGCCAATGGCCATGTCGGAATAACCGCTGAAATCACAATACAGCTGCATGGCAAAATAAAACCCGCCCAGCAGCAACTCTGTCCCTGAAAGCGATTGGTAATTTGCAAAAATGTCCTTTGTATAAGGGCCCAGGTTGTCGGCAACCACCACTTTCTTGAACAAGCCCCACAAGATCTGCCGCATGCCGTCCAGGGCCAGGGCATACGAAAATTGCCTCGGTGCACTGAACTGCGGCAGCAAATTGGAGGCCCGCTCGATGGGGCCGGACAGTATCAGGGGGAAAAAAGCCGAAAAGTTGGCAAAGGACAGGAAATCCCTCGTGGGCTCCAGCTTGCGCCAGTAGATGTCCAGCGTGTAGGTCATCCTCAAAAAGGTGAAGAAGCTGATGCCCACGGGAAGCGCCAGGCGCAGCGTCAGGTTCTCCGCCTGCTCTCCCAGGTTGAAAAGCGACAGGAAGTTGTCCACAAAAAAGTTGAAATACTTGAACACCGCCAGCACGCCCAAATTGAGCACCAGGCTCAGCAGCAACCAATTTTTCCTGCCCTTTTCCCCCGCAGCGGCGTGTATCCTGAAGCCGATGAAGTAATCCGCCGCCGTCGCAGCAGCCAGCAGGGTCAGGTAACGCCAGTCCCACATCCCGTAAAACAGGTAACTGGCGCCCAGCAACAGCCAGTTCTGCAGCTGATGCCGCCCGCCGGCCAGCACCCAGTACAGCACGAACAGGGCGCTTATAAAAATAGCATATTCCAAAGAGTTGAACACCATGGCTTGTCTCAGTTTGTACTCGCTGCGAGTTCATGCGCCGGAGCCGTCCAACGCAGTTTCTGGTCATAATAGGCAATGCACTCCGGCGGATAATGGCATTTCGCCATCTCCCGCAACACCAGCTGTTCATCGTAGCCCGTGTTGCACAACTCCACCGCGCCGGTCGCCGGATAGAATACCGCATAGCTCACTATGTTGATGTACTTGCGGTTCTGCCCCACACTGCCGGTGTTGACCAGGGTGTAGCCATTGATTTCCCGCCGGAACTGATGGTGGGAGTGCCCGATGAAGGCATTTTCCTGCAGGTCAATGGCCGTGTCAGGATAGATGTTTCTGTTCTCCAGGGTATGGACAAAGCGGAAGCCGCCGAGCTCGTGCTCCAGCGGCAGGTTTTTGAGCAACTCAAAGCTGTGGAAGCGCCGCAGGCACTGCTCCAGGAAAATCCGGGGCAGCGGATGGGTGCCGTCATAGCTGCCGCTGAGGAAGTAGGTTTCGTGGTTGCCCTCCAGCCAGATGCAATTGGGCAGCCCGAGCACCTTGTGCACACATTCCTCTCCCCAGGGGCCGTAGTTGACCACGTCCCCCAGGCAGATGTACTGGTCCGCCGGGCCGGCGTGGGCCAGCATGGCTTCCAGTGCGGGCAGGTTGCCGTGTATGTCGCTGAAAACGATGACTCTCATGTCTCTAATTGCCCTCCCTTACTTTTGCCATGTATTGCAGCATCCGCTCCTCGAGGGAAAAGGGTATCTGCCGGGACAGCTGCAGGGAAGGATCGGAAAAATCGGACAAGACCCGGTTTTCGCCGGGGAAGGCCTGGTCGCGGACCTCCAGGTCCGGCAACTGACGCTTCAGAAAGGCGACGACCTCGGAAAAGGTGCTTTCCCGGTTCGCCGCTATGTTGATGGTCTTTTGCTGCGGAGGATGCTGAACCAGCTCCTGCAGGTAGGCTGCAGCAATGTCCAGGGGAATGAAGTCCCGCCTGGCGCTGCCACCGTTGAAGGTGGTCACTGCCCGCTTCCTCACGGCCTCTGCAATCAAAAAAGAGAGTCCGTCGCGGGCAGGATCCTCGTAGAACAAGGTGGAAAAGCGAACTGAATGGACCCGGGACAGCGAGCTCTTCAGACAGTAGGTTTCTCCCAGGTATTTGGAATAGGCATAGGGGCTCATCTGCTCCAGCGACAGGGGCTTTCCCGGGCTTTCCAGGTAGCTCATGCTGCCGAGGTAGATGAAATGAACCCCGGGGTTGTGCTGCAGGCATATGCCGGCGATGCGGAGCGTGGGAATGAAATTGTCGGCCAGGGCCTGCTCCACGGACTGGCATTGTATGCTCGCGGCGTTGTGGATGACCACGGAGGCGGCAGCAACGGCAGACGCCAGGGTTTGGTCGCTCTCACTGCGCAGCGAGCAGCAGGTGCAATCCTCCAGTTGCTTAAAGGCCTCGTAAACCGCTCCGCCCCCGGTGAACAAAATCATGCCCCGGGGCTCAGAGTTTGGTAAAATGAGCGCCCGTGCTGTGCTGATCCCTGTCTATCTGCTGCAGCCTGTCTTCCTCCACTACCAGTTCCTTCCAGTAGCGCAGGATGGTCGTCTTCTTGATGCTGATCGCAGGCCTGATGCCCTTGAGCAGGAAATCGGCCACTATCTTCGGCTCGTTGAATCCGCTGATGGCCCTGGCAGCCGTGGTGCCGGAGCAGCGGGCGTTCAGTTCGAACACATAGGGAACGCCGTCTTTCATCCTGAGTTGAACATTCAGGGGGCCGAAGGGCTTGAGGTGCCGGATGACCTGCCGGATGGTGTCCTCTATGACGGGGTTGAACTCTACGAAGCACTTGTGCGTGTCGCCGTCGCGCAGGATCCTCCGCATGACGATGATGCCCAGGCAGTCGCCATCGAAGCTGACGCTGCCGCAGGTGTACTCGTCGCCGGTGATGTATTCCTGGGCGACGTAGTCATCCGGGTTGAGGTAGCCCAGGCCCTTGAGGTCCTCTTCTTTTTTCACGACCACGACGTTCTTGGAGCGGTGGCCGCCGGTTTTGGGCTTGAGGATGTAGGGGTAAGGCAGGTTGGCCTTTCCCTGCAGGACCTCTGTGAAGTCGAAGGTTTCGGGGGCTGGCAGCCCGGCGGACTGCAGGAAGCGGGTGGTGAGAAGCTTGTTGTCGGCGATTTCGACCACCTCAGGGGTGCTGACGACCAAGGTGATACCTGCCTCGCGGAAGCGCTCCCGGTTTTCTGCCAGTTTGGGCAGTTCTGCATCCATGCCGGCGAAGAAGAGGCTGCATTGTTCTTTTGTCAGCACTTCCAGCAGCCGGCTGATGAAGGCCGGGTCCTTGGCATAGGGTATCTTGTAGCTCACCGGGGCGGCGTACAATCCGGGTGCCAGGGTTTCCCCGTCCAGGGCCACGATTTGGTACTCCGTGTCGTAAAGCGCCTTGATGACGCTTTGTCCGACGCCTCCTCCTGTTCCCGATACGGCAATTTTTACAGTATCCATTGTGTTGATTGGTAAAGTGCTTATGAGTGGAGTGCTTGGCTGGGGCCCTTGGGCGGCCAGCTGCCCCGGAGGCTTGTTTGAAAGCCTCCGTCCTCCTTTTTAAAGTTGCGTGTTCGGTGCCGCTTTGCCTTTGTTTAAGGCATGAGGTTGCCTCAAAAGATCCTCTGCGCTTTTGAGATTCGTTCCACCGGTGCCGATTGGCTCCCGAAAAGAAGCTGTCTCTAAAGACCCTTTGGCGAGGGGCTTCCCGGAATAGGCGTGCGGGGCTTCGCCCCGCGCGCTAAAATCCCCCCTTCCGCCGCGGTTTGGCTTCGCCAAAC
>JBEAYO010000350.1:0-4359 GCA_041159285.1 Bacteroidota bacterium
GGCAAAGGGCGTAGCCCCGCGCCCTTTTCAATGCGGGGCGACCAGCTACGGCACCAACAAAACTAAACAAGTCGGATCAGATTCTGGTTTAGCGGACTTCGTAGAATTCAAAGGAGGCGCGTGCAGGAGAGCTAACCGCCATTTTTTCGCCCTCTCCCACCACATAATACTGAAGGACCTTGCCCTTCGCCAGGGAAACGCCCCAAACGCCGTCCTGGGCAGCCCCGTCGCTGCTCCTGCCATCGTCCTTCATCTCCGCCATTTTAAAAGGAGCAGCAGCGCTTTCCCGGTAAAAAAGCCAGAGCTTCTGCACATCCGTGGCGCTGGCTGTCAATTGCAGCTGGCTGCCATTGAGGACATGCAAGGGTTTGTTCACCACCGGGGTTTTCCCTGCGAATATGGGGTGCTTCATCAGGAAGTCAGTGCGCGACTTCATCAGCTCCATCAGGCCGATGCTGCCCGAGGTGCCGATGTTGACCGTGGAGGAAAGGTTCTTGTTGAAATCTTCGTAGGAATAGAGCTTGTTGGGATCGTTTTTCACCTCGCTGTCTATCAATTTCCTGACTTTTTCCGCCAGGGCCAGGTATTCCCCGTTGATAAAGTTTTCTGTGAGGATGGTGTGGCAGTGGCCGACGTAGATTTTTCTCCACAGGGCATTGGAGAGCAGGTTCGTGATGAGGGGCCGCTTCGGGTTCTTGTTCTTGTAATGGGCGAAGATGCTGTACTGCTGCAGTTCTTCGTTGGTGAGGGCGCCGGCTTTTTCTCCGTCGTAGCGGAAGCCGCCAAAGGAGATGTTCAAGTCCCAAACCAGCGGCGTGAACAGGCCGTCGGGCGTTTTATAAAGGTAGTAATTGTGGCTCAGCCGCCCTGAGTAGCTGTCGAGGTTCACCAGCACGGCGTTGAAGGCGTGCATCCACAGGGCCATGTCCACGTTGAGCAGGCTGTCAACCCGCTGCGGATTTTGCTGCAACAGCTTAGTCAGGCTGATGAGCGCTTGCCAGTGCTGGGGGTCGGATTTGTCGGGCTCATACCAGCCCTGGTAACAGGACGGCTCATCCCCGAGGTACATCAGTGAGGCCTTGTCACCCTCCAGACAGCCTGCAGGCGTCTGGCCAACCTCGTCCCATTCCGGATCGCATTTGAACAGGATGCCGCCATTGCTCCCGAATGCATCCTTCAGGAAGCGGGCATCGATGGACTGGGTGTTGTTGTAGAGACCTACATACTCGCCGTTGATGTAGACCTTCGCGAAATTGCAGTGCGGCGCCGGCATGTATTTTCTGGCGATTTCGTAGGAGAGAAACTCTCTCAGGAAACTGGGATCCTGGAAGACATTAGACAGCTTGATCGTTTCGTAACCGCCGGGGAAGAGCTGCCCCTTGACAGTAAAGTCCGCCTTGAGGTTCAGGGGCAGCTTCAGGCTGCCCTTTGAGCGCGGGTTGTTGTAGGAACTGTTTCCTTTGAAGCGGACGCCGACACCCGGCAGCTTTTTTCCATCTATCTCCACCGTGGCCGTCAGGCGTTCCTTCTTGCCGATATTCTTGAGGGAATCGAGCTTGCTGCGCCATTTTGCATCTTCAAAGGTTATCTTGATTACCGGGATGTGGCCGGGGTCGTACAATCCCTGGGCATCCAGGCTTGCACAGACGAGCAGCCCCCAGGCAATCAAAGCAAAGCTGCGAAGACATTTGGCCCTGGATGAAAAGCTGCGCATGGGATCACTTGTTCAGTTCTTCCAGCGTGGCCTTGTGCTGTTCCCACATGTACTTAGCCGGGCTGTAGCTCAGCAATCCCGCGTTCTCTGCAACGATGTAGTAGGAAATGGCGGTCTCTCCGTTCTGAGGCACGATAGTGATGCCATAGATGCCATTGCCAGCCACGCCATCGTCGTTTTTGCCATCGTCGGCCATCAGCACCTCTGCAAACGTTGCTGCACTGCCCAATTTGTAGAACAGGGAAACTTTCTTAGGATACTTATCCACCCGGGCCGTGATGTGGAAATGCTCGATGCGCTTGCTGGACAAAGGCTGTCTTCCCTGCACGGAGACACCGGTGATATCGGGCGGAAAAATGGACAGCTCAGGATGGGTCTTCAGGAAAGAGGCCCTTGCCGTCATCAGTTCCGTGAGTCCTGGTATTTTGCTCTTCTTGCCGACTGTCTTGTACACGCTGTTGGAGAAGTCCTCCTGGGTGTAGGACTGGTTCTTATCCCGGGAGAAATCGCTCCAGATGAGTTTTTGAAGCGCCTTGGCCCTTGCCTCAAAGGCGCCATTCAGGAAGTGGTCGTTGAGGATGGTGCGCAGGTGGGAGAGGTATTGCTTGCGCCAGGTTGGATTCTCCATCAGCTTGCTGACAAGCGGCTTGCTTGGATTGTCAGCATAGAGCAGCGGGTCCAGCTCCTGGAGTTGCTTCAGTTTGAGGTCGGAGCCGGAACCGATGTTTTTGAAGCTGCCGAATGCCAGGTTCAGGTCCCAGATGATGGGGGTGAAGCGTCCATTGGCATCCTGGTACAGGTAGTAGTTGACGCTATGTTGTCCGCTGTAGCTGCTCAGGTTGACAATGAGGTTGTTGAAGGCAAGCATCCAAAGGGTGGCGTCCACATTGAGCACTGTTCCGGCGTTTTCCGGTTTTTCATTTAAGATTCGCGCCAGTTCGATCAGGGCATTGGTGCCGTGGTCGGAGATTTTCTCAAAATTATGGTCGTAGCAGGCCGGGCTTTGGTCGTATTCCAGGGAGCCGTAGATGTTGTTTTTGCAGCCAGCCGGCGCTTTCTCATCGGCGCTTTGGTTTACCTTGAAAAAGGCGTTCGCGGCAGTGCCGAAGTAGCGCTCCAGGAATTTGGCTTCCTCCACGGATTCGATGTTGGCCATCAGGCCATAATATTGCTTGTTGACGCTGACCCTGGCGAAGTTGGCCCTGGGTGCAGGCATGTACATCCTGGCTATTTCGTAGCCGAGCACTTCCCGCAGCATGCTGGGGTCGCGAAGGGTGTTGGAAAGCTTCAGGGTGGTGTACCCGTCGAGGCTTTGAGCCTGCTCCTTGAAGTTCAGTTCGATGTGGAGTGGATTGCGGGCCTGGCCCGGGGCGAAGGATTTGCTTCCCCGGTAGCGGATGCCAGCCCCATTGAATTTTTCGCCGTTGATTTCCACCGTGCCCTCCAGCATGCCGTTGCCGTTGAAGCGAAGCGAGTCAAGGATATAAGCCCAGTTGGCCTGGGGAAAAGTGATGTTGATGTCCTGTATCTTTTCCGTGTTAAAAAAGTCGGCGGCGTTGTTTTTTTTCTGTGAAAAGCCATTTTTCAAAGACAAAAGGGAGATGGCACACAACAGTAGCAATTTCAGTTTCATGTCAGCTTGATGTATTTGTCTGTAAATTATTTTATAAAAAATTGATAATCAGGGCAATGGGTAAAAATAACCGGAAGTTGCGCCCTTTTTCAGGTGCAAAATAATTTTTTGGCGATGCAATTATATAAAAAGTGCCTGACAAGCGCATTGAATAAATTGATTGGCGACACTGCAAAACTGCCTGCGAAGGACAGCGGGGGCCTGCCTCAGGAGTGGGGGGTAATTTCCTCGAAATACCCCGTTTTGGCATTTTTTCGCACGGCGTTCCAGGGGAAGTACCTGCCGTTCATGGCGACATAAACGCCTGCCGGCAGTGTTTGTAAGAAAGCCAGCGCGCTGCCGAGATTGAAGAATCCATCGGAGGAAGTCCCGAACGCATAGGGTATCATGGCTCCGGTGAGCACGATGGTCTTGTCCTGGATGCCGGCATGGGCGAGGTAGGCGGCGGTTTGCACCATGGTGTCGGTCCCATGGGTGATGAGGATGCGGTCGTAGGGGCAGAGCCTGCAGTTATGGTTGATGATTTCTCGGTCCGCATCGGTCATGTCCAGGCTGTCCACCATCATGAGGGTCTTGATGTTGTACTCCGCAGAGCAGCGACCCCTTTCCAGCATGCTGGGGACGTTGGAATCCTTGAAATAGAGCTGTCCGGTGATGTAGTTGTACTCCTTGTCGAAAGTCCCGCCGGTGATGAAAACCTGAATCATAAAAGGAATTGCTGTTTGCTTTTAGTGTGTGTTTGGCTGATGTACTTTGGGGTTGTGTAAAAAGCCCTTGCGGCTGATTTCTCCAGTTTCGCGCGGCTTCCGGAAGGGGTGCTCGGCGGGCCGCAGGCCCGCCGAGGGGTTGTGTAAAAAGTCCTAGCGGCTGGTTCCACCGGTTCCGAGCGCCCTTTTCAAAGAGAGGCACTGCGCCGGGGACTTTTACATAACCCCGGGGCTACACCCCGCGCCCTTTTCAAGAAGGAGCAATGCACCCTGGTGGCTTTTTACACAACCCCCGGCTTTTCCAG
>JBEAYO010000351.1:0-4347 GCA_041159285.1 Bacteroidota bacterium
TCGGAACCGGCAGAACGGATTGTCGGGTCTTTCGAGACAGCCTCAAGGGGGATTTCAGGGCGTTCAGCGGCCCTCCGGCCCTCCGAACGTCCTTTCCGGGGAGCTAAAGGCGGCTCCTGCTGAACAGATAGCCGGGCCTTTTGAGTCAGCCTCGCCCTTTCCGGGAAGGGGCATAGCAAAGGCATCCTTTTTTGGCGAAAAAATTGAAAAAATGATCACTGGAAACGACCTCATAGAACTCGGGCTGAAACCAGGTAAATGGTTCAAGGAAGCCCTGGCCTACGCCAACGAACACCAGCTCAGCGGAGAAGCGCTGAAGGACTGGCTGGAAACCTTTATGCCCAAAACCATCGAACCCTATCCCGAACCGCTCCCCTTCTACTTGAACATCAGGGCCGAAAACGCCATAGAACAAGCCAACCTCGACAGCGTCATCGCCTCCATGAACAAGGTCATGACCACCCCCACCCTCGTCGGCGGCGCCATCATGCCCGATGCCTGCCCCACCGGAGAGGGCCACATCCCCGTCGGCGGCATCGTCATCGCACGAAACGCCATACACCCCGCCATGCACAGCGCCGACATCTGCTGCTCCGTCATGATGTCCAGCCTGGGCCCGGCCGACCCCAAATCCGTGCTCGACGCCGCTCAGTCCGTCACCCGTTTCGGCCGTGGCGGGCGCCAGACACCAGCCACCCTCCCGGCTGAATTCGAGGAACGCATGCGCGACAACCCGTTTTTACAACATGAAAAAAGCCTGGAATTCGCCAGGTACCACCTCGCCACCCAGGGCGACGGCAACCACTTCCTGTTCGTCGGCCGCTCCCGCAACACCGGCGAAACGGTCATCGTCACCCACCACGGCAGCCGCGGCCTCGGCGCCGACCTCTATAAACGCGGCCTTGCAATAGCAGAAAGCTTCAGAAAGGAAATCTCCCCGAAGACCCCGGCCGTCAACGCCTGGATCCCCTTCGACTCCCCCGAGGGCCATGACTACTGGGAAGCCCTGCAAATCGTTCGCGCCTGGACAAAGATGAACCACGAGCGCATCCACGACGACACCGCCGGAAAGCTGGGCCTGAAACCCACCGACCGCTTCTGGAATGAGCACAACTTCGTGTTCAAGGACGGCGACAAGTTCTACCATGCCAAGGGCGCCACGCCACTTGACGACAAGTTCGTGCCCGATTCCAGGAACGGGCTCAGGCTCATCCCCCTCAACATGGCCGAACCCGTGCTGGTGGTCAGGGGCCATTCCACACCCGCCAACCTGGGCTTCGCACCCCATGGCGCAGGCCGAAATGTCAGCCGGGGCACCCATAAGCGAAACCTTTCACACAAGACAGAGGAGGAAATTCTGACCGAAGAGACCAAGGGTCTCGACATCCGCTTCTACCTGCGCCATATAGACATCTCCGAGCTGCCCAGCGCCTACAAAAGCGCAGCATCGCTCATGGCCCAGATGAAGGAGTTCGAACTGGGGGAAATCGTGGATGAAATCATGCCTTACGGCTGCATCATGGCCGGGGAATGGGGTGGAGGCCGTCAAAAAAAGAAAAAGAATAGGCGCTGACTGGCCGCATTTCAGCAAAAATCACCATATTGCCTGCTTGTAAACAATGCAGCAACATGCGTATTTTAAAAAAAATCATCCTCCCCCTTGCCTCCCTGCTGTTCCCGGCCGCCTTCCTCTGCGCACAGAAGAAGAACGAAGCCTTTGAATACTACATCCAACGGGCTGCCTCGCCGGTGACGGTGGACGGGCTGCCGGACGACGACGCCTGGCAGCAGGCTCCCGTGGCCACCAATTTCTTCCAGGTGCTGCCCATGGACACCGGCGACGCCGTCGTCCGCACGGAGGTGCGCATGCTCTACGACGACCAGAAACTCTACCTCCTGGCCGTCAACCACGAAAAAGTGGAAGGACCCTACATGGTGGAATCCCTCCGCCGCGATTTCAACTTCGGCAAGAACGACAACTTCCTCCTCTTCCTCGACCCCTTCGACGACCAGATCAACGGCTTCACCTTCGGCGCCAACGCCCGGGGCGCACAATGGGAGGGTCTGCTCTTCGACGGCGGAAAGGCAGACCTGAGTTGGGAAAACAAGTGGGAATCAGGGGTGCACTCCACCGACGATTTCTGGACCTTTGAAATGGCAGTGCCCTTCAAGACGCTACGCTACAAGAAAGGCATTGACCGCTGGGGCGTCAACTTCAGCCGCCTCGACCTGAAGACCACGGAAAAATCGGCCTGGGCGCCGGTGCCGCGCCAGTTCCCGACGGCCTCCCTGGCCTACACGGGCGTGCTGCGCTGGGACCGGCCGCCACCACCGGCAGGCGCCAACGTCTCCTTCATCCCCTACGTGCTCACCGGCATCAGCAAAAACAACGAGAAAAACACAGGTACCGACTGGCGCCGGGAAGTCGGCGTGGACGCCAAACTGGCACTGAGCTCCTCCCTCAACCTCGACCTGACCGTGAATCCCGATTTCTCCCAGGTGGAAGTGGACGTACAGCAGACCAACCTGGACCGCTTCGAGCTTTTCTTTCCGGAACGGCGCCAGTTTTTCCTGGAGAATGCCGACCTGTTCGGCAATTTCGGTTATTCCTCCATCCGGCCCTTTTTCTCCCGCCGCATCGGCCTTGACGCTCCCATCCGCTTCGGCGCGCGCATGAGCGGCAAGCTGAACAAGGACTGGCGCATCGGCGCCATGAACATGATGACCGGGGAGGAAGGAGAGGACATCCCGGCCCGCAATTTCAGCGTCCTGTCCCTTCAGCGAAGGGTGTTTGCCCGCTCCAACGTGTCCGCCATTTTTGTAAATAAGGAAACCCTGGGCTTCGACGACCTGCCAACCCTGACGAAACAGACCCGCTTCAACCGCAACCTGGGCCTGGAGTACAACCTGGCCTCCTCCAACAACGTCTGGACAGGCAAGGCCTTTTTCCTGAAATCCTTCAGCCCTGAACAAGTACAGGGCAAGGACCAGATCATCGCCGGCAACCTGGCCTACAGTGAAAAACACTGGAATTTCAATGCGCAGGTCGAGCACGTCGGAAAGAACTTCAGGGCGGAAACAGGCTATGTGCCACGCACCGGCTACAACCGGTTTTTCACCACCGCGGGAAGGCTCTTCTTCCCGAAGTCGAGCTGGATCCTCAGCCACGGCCCCTCCATCATGTGGCAGTTTATCTTTGATGAAAACATGCGCTACCTGGAGAGCGAGCTCCCGCTGATCTACAAAGTGAGTCTGCTCAACCGCAGCGAGTTCACCATCTGGACGGCCTACGACTTCCAGGAGTTGCAGCGGCCCTTCGACCCTACGAACTTCGCCGGCGACACCCTGGCCACGGGCACCCGCCATGTATGGAAGTCCTTCGGCACGGAGTTCGTCTCGCAACCACAGCGGGTATTCACCTGGTCGGTGAGCACGCGGTATGGCGGCTACTACGGCGATGGCACGCGACTGCGGCTGGGCGGCGAGGTGGGCTATCGCTTCCAACCCTATGTGGCGGTCAGCATGGCGGCACAACTGAACCGAATCAGGTTCGGCGAAGACAACCGCCTGCCGGCAGGTTTGAAAAACCAGGATTTCGACCTTTGGCTGATAGGGCCGCGCGTTGATGTGACAGTGACGAACAAGCTGTTTTTCACCAACTTTGTTCAGTACAACAGCCAGGCGAAGAACGTGAACCTGAACCTGCGCCTGCAGTGGCGCTACAGCCCGGCCTCGGATCTGTTCCTGGTCTATACCAATAATTATTTTTCGGATTTCTCCGGCGTGAGGAACCAGGCCCTGGTGTTCAAAATGACCTACTGGTGGAATGCATGAGGAAAAGACTGGCACAACTGGCCATCGTCGTCAAGGACTACGACGAGGCCATTCAATATTACACCGACATCCTGGACTTCAAGCTGATGGAGGACACTCCGCTGTCGCCCCAGAAGCGCTGGGTGGTGCTCAGTCCCGGCGGCACTACCGGCGAATGCGGGCTGCTGCTGGCGAAAGCAGCCAACGCCGAACAGGAAAAGTTCATCGGCAACCAGGCAGGAGGCCGCGTGTTCCTGTTCCTCTACACCGATGACTTTGACAGGGACTATCAACGCTACCTGGACAAAGGGGTGACTTTTGTTAGGCCTCCTGCCAGCGAGGCCTACGGCAAAGTCGCTGTTTTCCGCGACTTGTATGGCAACCTCTGGGACCTCATACAACCTGCCTGAGCCCGGAAAACAATAGACTTTTTGTAACTGTTCAGCCACCCTGGCAAGTGCTGCTTGTTTTCCGGAAAGGGCGGTCGGCGGCGCGCCTGAGCACGCCCTTTCCGGAAAACAAGCAGCACTTGCA
>JBEAYO010000352.1:0-4335 GCA_041159285.1 Bacteroidota bacterium
GGGTGGTAAACAGGTACAACATCCCGAGCTTTGGTTGCAGTTTTTTCCATAAAAATGCCAAAGGTCGGCGAATTTATAAAAAATCGCCATTTTTGTTTTGGCTGAAAGCAAAATTAGCGTTTCTATTGCACTTGACAGGCGCAGGCCGCCAAGGGTCTTTTGAAACAGCCACAATAATTTTAATATCAATCGATGTCCACAAAAAAAATCCACCACCCAAGCCCTGAAGGCCGAATCCTGCTGCAGTCATTCTGCCTGCTGGCAGGACTCCTGTGCGCTGAAAAAACAGCCGCACAGCCCGGCTGCACCGACCCACAAGCCCTGAACTACAACCCCGCCGCCACCCAGAACGACGGCTCCTGCACCTACCCCTTCACCACCTATGCACCTACGCAAGTCGCCCTGCTGCCTGCAACCCTGGAGGAATGCTCCGGCCTGGCCTTCTTCGACAACCGGCTTTGGACCCAGGAGGACGGCGGCAGCCCCAGCCAGATCCACATCCTCAACCAACAGAACGGTTCCCTGGTCCAAACCGTCACCCTGCCGGGAAGCTCCAACGAGGACTGGGAAGACCTCGCCGAGGACGACGAACACCTCTACATCGGCGATTTTGGCAACAACAGCGGCAACCGAACCGACCTGACTATTTAC
This sequence comes from Bacteroidota bacterium, assembly GCA_041159285.1. Taxonomy (GTDB): domain Bacteria; phylum Bacteroidota; class Bacteroidia; order Chitinophagales; family Saprospiraceae; genus UBA6168. The sequence goes on from JBEAYO010000352.1 coordinate 652, forward strand.
AGACTGAAAAAATCGGCCTTGCCCAGCGGCATTCCCCAGCCGGAAACCATCAGCTTTTCCTTCAGCGACCAAACCAACTTCAACCACTCCTATAACGCTCATAACTTTGACTGCGAAGCTTTCTTCTTCTGGAATGACTCCCTACACCTCTTTTCAAAAAACTGGTCGGACTTCAAAACGCGGCACTACGTGATGCCTGCCACGCCGGGCACCCACGTCGCCCAGTTGCGCGACAGCCTGATGGTCCAGGGACAAATCACCGCCGCGGATATCTCGGACGATGGAAAAGCCCTGCTGCTGGGATACAACGTGAGCACCAGCGAGACTTTCCTCTGGCTGCTGTTCGATTTTCCCGGCAGCGATTTTTTCAAGGGGAATAAACGAAAGATATCCCTCGGCAGCGCCCTGCTCGTGAGCCAGCCGGAGGGCATCACCTTCAGCCAGGGCCGGCAGGGATACATCTGCTCCGAGCGCTATTCAGTGCTGCCGCAAAAACTGCTGTCCTTTGACATCAACCAATGGGTAGAAAATCCAACTGCAACGCCGGAAACGGCCGATTCCCCCGGGTGGACGGTTTTTCCCAATCCGGCCGACAGCACTGCTGAGCTCGTGGTCTCAGGCCCCACTTCGCCCTTCCTCCGACTGGAACTCACTGATGCTGCCGGGAGGTCGATAAAGTCTTGGAAATTTGACAACTTTTACGAATCTGTAAGGGTTTCTCTTAAAGGGCTCAACCTGCAGGCGGGAACCTATTACCTCAAAATTGAAGACTCCCGCGGCAAGTCAGTGCAGAAATTGCTGCTGCTATGAGGCAGGTTTGAAATGAAACAGGGTAAATTTAGGAGACACTCTTTTGTGAAAAGGAGCCTGTCTCAAAAGATCTTGCAATCCGTTCGGCCGGCGCCAATTGCTCACCGGGAAGTAAAACTCACCAGCTGAATCCCTTTAACTTTGATAGGATTCAAAAATTTTTATAAAAAATAAAATTATGAAAAATCTCCTGCTCTTCTTGTTTGCCGCCTCGACATTGCTCCCGTCCGCCTGCAGCCCACGACAAGCCGCCAACGGAATGGAAAACCCGGCCCAGTCCGGCTACCTGACCCTGGCTGATTTCCTGAGAAGAGACCCCAAAGTCCGCCTCTCCGGCACGGGCGATGACATCGTGGTGTATATCCGAAGCACAGATACCATCCTTGGGAATTACGAACCGCTGTTCGTCATTGACGAGGCTGCTTACGCCAGCTCCTACCAGGAGGCCGCCCGGCTGATCGTCGTGGAGGAAATCCGCTCCGTGCAGGTGCTCAGCGCGGCAGAGGGCAGCGCCCGCTATGGGTTCCGGGGCAGCAACGGTGCAGTGATTATCACGACCAAGGGAGGCACCAGGCAATAGCGTTCAACTATGCAAAATGCCTGCTTTATCCTTCATCGGACCAACATCACATCTCCCTCCAAAACAAACACCTCGCCGTCCACGAACTCCACCTCCGCAAACCAGGCATAAACGCCGGCATCCATCAACTCTCCCCGGAATTTGCCGTCCCAGCCGCCGGAGGAATCGTTGGGCTTCAAATCCGCCACCTGGAAAAGGTGATTGCCCCAGCGGTCAAACACCTGGAAGCTCCGCACCCGGCTGACGTTGGGACCGGTGAACACCGTCACAAAGTCGTTGATGCCGTCATTGTTGGGACTGAAGGCATTGGGCACGAATATATTTCTCGATTTCACCACCGTGATGCTCACCTCATCGCTGACCGAACATCCGTCCGCCGAAATGGCCGTCAAGGTATAGGTGATGTCTGTCGCCGGCAGCAGTACCTCAGGGTCGGGGCAATCCAGGCAACTCAGGTAATCCGCCGGAGACCAGCTCCAGCTGTCAACGGCAAAGGATACCGTTGCAGACAGCGAGGTGCTGAGACCCAGGTCCACGGTCTGGTCTGCACCGGCACTCAGCACCAGCGCCGGCGGATTGTCCAGTACCAGGTCTTCTGTTGCCTCCACCCCATCGGCATCTTCCAGCCGAAGCTGGTAGAAGCCCACGCTCAGGTTGTCAAACACCAACGGAAAGGTGTCCACTAAGATGGGGGCGAATCCGGAAAGCTGCACGATGAACGGCGGCAGCCCGCCATCGATGGTGTCGATGACCAGTGAGCCGTCTGTACCGTTCTGGCAGGCAGGCGAGTTCAGGGTATAGACGGCGGACAGCGTCTTGATGAACAGCAACTGCACCTGCACCAGGGAATCGCAGCCGGTGTAGCTGGCACCCGGCAGTACCTCCGCTCCAGCCGGGTTTTGCTCATCGTACACCACCCCGTTGACGGTCAGCGACTGTCCGCTTTCCAGGGTGGCCGAAACATAGCCGATGGCCTGCGGGTAGTAACTCAGATTTACAAAAACGGTGGAATCACAGCCTTGGAAGCTTCCCCCCGAAATGACCACGCTGCCGCTTGGGTCGGCCGAGGAAAAGAGCGTCCCGGCGACAATCAACTCCTCGCCCTGGCAGAGTTTTGCAGATACGTTTGATGAAGCCGGATTGTAAAAGCTCAGGCTCACAGTGATGACCGAATCGCAGCCTCCTGTCCCGCCGCCGGGGATGATTTCAATTCCTGAGGGATTGCTCTGGTCGTACTCCGTGCCGTTCACAGTCAGGCTGTTGCCGGAGCAGAGGGTCTGAGATAGGTCCAGCGCAGCGGGGGGGTAAAAGGACAGGCTGACCGTCACCACGGAGTCGCAGCCCAGAAAGCTGCTGCCTTGCAAGATCGTTGTCCCCGACGGATTGTCCTCGTCGTACACCGTGTTGCCCACCAGGAGGGACTCTCCCTGGCAGAGGGTTTGCACAAGTGACTGGGTGGCATCTGCATTGAAGCTCAAGTCAACGATAATCGTCGAGTCACAGCCGTTCGCACTGGCACCAGGCAGGATTTCAACGCCGCTGGGGTGGTTTTCATCGTACACGGTGCCGTTTACAACCAGTGATTCTCCCTCGCAATAGGTCTGCTCCAGGCTGAACAGAGCCACGGGATAAAAGGACAAACTGACATTGACCACGGAATCGCAGCCGAGGTAGCTTCCACCCGGAAACAATTCCGTTCCGCTTGGAATGTCTTCGTCATAGGTGTTTCCTCCCACCTCGATGGATTCTCCCGGGCAAAGGGTTTGCACGATGTTCTCCTCCACGGCATCCACAAAACTGAGGTCTATGACGATGACGGAATCGCAGCCGGTGGCAGCAGCGGCAGGGATTGTCTCCGTGCCGTTTGGCTGGCTTTCGTCATAGATGGAGCCATTGACAATCAGGCTGCCGCCAGTGCAAAGGGTCTGGCTGAGGAGGAAGACGGCTGGTTGGTAAAAAGAAAGGCTCACGTGAACGACGGAGTCGCAGCCCAGAGCACTTCCGCCGGGAATAATTGCTGTTCCCGTCGGGTTGGCTGCATTGTAGGCGCTGCCGTTGACCGTAAGCGATGCGCCTGGGCAAAGTGTAGTCGCGAGGTCGGTTTCAGCTATGGGGTTGAAATTCAGTTCAACGTGGATGATGGAGTCACAGCCGTTTGCGGCACCTGCCGGCAATACCACTGTCCCGGCCGGGAGACCTTCGTGGTACCAGGTGCCGCCCACCAAGAGGCTGTCCCCGCTGCACAGCGTTTGATTCAGGTCAAATTCGGCCGGTTGAAAGTAGGACAGGCTGAC
>JBEAYO010000353.1:0-4324 GCA_041159285.1 Bacteroidota bacterium
AACCCTTTCCACTGGGCGGGGGGGCGACGCCCGCCGGCCGCGGGGATTTTTTTTAGGGCGCGGGGTGAAGCCCCGCACCCTTGCCAGGAGGCCAGCGGCATCTGCAAGAGGTGCTAAGCAGCTACAAAATATTAAATCAATCAATATGTCTAACAAAACAACCTGGACCATAGATACGGCCCACTCCGAAATTCACTTTAAGGTAAAGCACATGATGGTCTCCACCGTGACCGGTGCCTTCAATAAGTTCGAAGGCAGCCTGGTGACGGAGAGCGACGACTTCGACGGGGCTTCCATCTCCTTTTCAGCCGATGTGAATAGCATCAACACCAACAACGAGGCGCGCGATGGCCACCTGAAATCCGACGATTTCTTCAACGCCGCTGATTTTCCCGCCATCACTTTCCAGTCCACCGGATTCAGCAAGAAATCCGATGACCAGTACGTGCTCACGGGAAACCTTACAATACGCGACGTCACGCGGGAGCTGACCCTGGCAGTGACCTACAACGGCACCATCCTGGATCCCTACGGCAACACCAAGGCCGGCTTTGAAATCGGAGGTAAAGTCAGCAGGAAGGAATTTGGATTGAAATGGAATGCAGTCACGGAGGCCGGTGGCGTCGTGGTGGGCGATGAAATCCAACTTTCGCTGAATGTGCAACTGGCAAAGGCGAATTGACAACCAGCAGGGTGGGGGCTGATGCTTCCCGCCCTGCACCAACCTTACCCAATGCGATGAAAAGATCAACCTTTTTGAAAATGATGGCAACCATACCTGCCGCCGGCCTCCTGGGCCGGATGAGCGAACTGGAGAAGCTGAGCGCCGGCTTCAGCGCGACGGATCTGATGCCGGCGCTGTTCATCGGCCACGGGCACCCTATGAATGCCTTGTTCGACAATGACTTTACGCGGTCTTTGTCGAAAATTGCCGGCAGCATTGAAAAGCCAAATGCCATCATGGTGGTGTCGGCGCATTGGGAGACGCGGGGCACCTTCGTAAGCGTGAACCCGCAGCCGAAGACCATTCACGACTTCGGCAACTTCGACGACCGGCTGTTTCAGATCAAGTATGAGCCGAAGGGCCACCCGGAGGCGGCCAGGGACGCGATCGCTTCGGCAGCGGGCTTTAATATCATGGAGGATGCCGGCATGGGGCTGGACCACGGCGCCTGGACGGTGCTTCGGCACATTTATCCGGCAGCGGATATCCCGGTGTTCCAGCTGAGTGTTGACTACACGAAGCCGCCCTCCTACCACTATGAGTTGGGAAGTGCCCTGAGGAAGCTTCGCCGCAAAGGGGTGCTGGTCGTGGGAAGCGGCAACATCGTCCACAACCTCGGCATATTGGACTGGCAGAACATCAATGCCCGGCCTTTTGACTGGGCCCTGGAGTTCGACGAGGTGGTGAAGGCCAGGCTGGGAGAGAAGGACTTCCAGCCCCTGGTTGATTACCGGAGCCTGGGCAGGCTGGCGCAAATGGCCATCCCCACCAGCGACCACTACCTGCCGATGCTCTACACGCTGGGCCTGGCGGAGCCATCGGAATCCGTCCGGTATTTGTTTGAGGGCTTTCAGTACGGAAGCGTGAGCATGCGGTGCTTTTTGGTGCAGTAGGGCGGCCGCTCGCGCTGTCGAAAAACAATTTGAGACAGCTGCTTTATTTGTTGGCTTCCGCCTCCAGGGCATCCCAGTACTCCGTGGCCCTTCGCGTATGCGGAATGCAAATCGAGCCTCCCACCAGGTTGGCGATGGCGAAAACTTCGAATACCTCCTCCCGCGTGACTCCCAGCTCATGACAGGTGCCCAGATGGTAGCGGATGCAATCATCGCAGCGAAGCACCATGGAGGCTACCAGGCCCAACAACTCCTTCGTCTTCTTATCCAGCGCCCCGTCCTCGTAGGTGTTTTTATCCAGGGCAAAGAAGCGGTTGAGTGCCTTGTTGTTTTGTGCAAAAATCCGCTCATTCATTTTCGCACGGTAATCGTTGAAATCTTTAACAATGGACATGATGATACTGAAATTATCAGGCTTGCTGCCAGGGGGCAGCCTGGTGGAAAAAGAGCCGTTCAAAAGCCAGGAGACTCCCCCCCCCGCAAAAAGCCGCCGTTACCAATGTGATTTAATCGGATATTGCCGAACCAGGGCGGCAGCATCTGCCACGCCGGGAGCATAACTGCCGTCTTTCCATACCGACAGGCTGGCCCGCTCCGCCAGGGAATCCCTCGCTTCTTCACCGTCCACGAGCAGCCAATGCTCTATCTCCCTTCTGACGACGTCCTTGTCGCCGTCTCCGTCGTAATCTAACCACCAGCTGCCTCGCAATACCTGCCCGCCATCCCCGCCGTAGAACGAGGCCAGCGTGACCTGCTGCGTTATTTTCCCGGAAAGGGTGTCGTGCAGCAAAAACGACTGGTTTTGAAACCAGCCCTGCCGGATGTCAATCAGGCAGGCTTGCACGCTGCCCTCCAGGGGGGTGCAGTAGCGGGCTATGATCATGGGCGAGGAAAGGCTGTCCAAAAATTCAAAGCCGGCTATGAGACTGTCGTTCAGCTGGCTGAAAAACACGCTGTACGGTATTGCCTTGCCAGTTGCCGCCGGGTCTCCTTCCACCACCTCGAAGCGCAGGGTGTCCTCTGCCGGGATTTTTTCAAAGTAGCTGATCAGGGCCTGGGCGGAGGCTGTTGCATTGTCCCGGGACGAATCTGATCCGGATTGGCAACTCCACGTCAGCAAGGAAAGAAAAAAGAGGCTTGGTATTATTTTGTTCACGGTACATTAATTTGTAAAAAACGAGGAATGATTTTCAGCGATTCAACTGTAGCATTTGCACGTTGCTTCTGCCGGAGCGGTCGGTAGCCCTCAGCACCACCATGCCGCTGTGGGAAATTTGCAGCAGCTCGCCGGGGAATACCCTTGGGAAGGTGCGCAGGACCCGGCCCTGCAAGTCGAGCACTTCCAGTTTCACCGCGCCGACGGCAGCGGGAAATTGCAGGGCAATCTCCCCGGTGGAGGGATTGGGTGCCGCGCTGAAGGTAAAGCTGAAAGTTTTATCAGCGGTGTTCACCAGGCAGGGAGCGGCGAGGTCGTAGATCGCCTGCAGGGAGTCAATGGGCTCAATTCCCACGGGGTTGTAGGACACGAACAGCCGCAGGGAAGGGCTTTCCGGCTCGTCGTCCGGCTTGGCCACTTTGATGAAGGCGAACATGGAGGAACTGCCGTTGCCGAGGCAGCGCGTATCGGCGCCGGGCACTTTGGCGCCCTGCATGGCGGCCATGAGTTTGTCGGACAGGCAGCCAGGTGTGTTGAGAAAGCGAGCTTCCATAGAGTCCAGGATTTCCTGTCCCAGCAGGATGTTGCCCTGTATGCTGTAGTTGGCGCCGGTGCGGTGTCCCTTCCAGTCGAAGCAATTGGCGCCGGTGAAGGCGGCTGCCTGCGGGCTTCCGTTCTGGAGGGCGACGACCCCGTACTGGCGCTGGGTGGGATTTCCCTGGGCGTCGTTGGCTTGAAGCCAGGCGATGACCTCTTCCGGGGTATCCCCTGCCAGGAGGCGTTCCCTGGCGTTGACTTGATTAACTTCCAGGTAAAACGACTGCGTGTTGATAGCGCCGCGGCCGGGCAAGAGGTCGCCCAGGAAATCAGGGTCTATGCCCGGGAAAAACAATTGCAGGTTGTCGGCGCTGATGCAGGAGGCGCCGGCGCTGCCGACTTCACCCGTCAGGCTGTCCACTGCTACAATGGAGAAGGTGTCCTGAGCCAGGAGGCCCCTTGTGGCCAGCCCGAGGACCAGCGATGCAATGATGTAATATTTTCGCATGGTGAAAGTGTTGTTGTGAGACGATATTCGACTGCAATATTAGGAAATTGCGGGCTAGTCTTGTCCACTTTTTGAAAAGGAGCTGTTTTAAAAGACCCGGCAATTCGCTCCGCCGGTGCCGATTGCATCCGGACGGGGCGTTCGGCGGGCCAAAGACCCGCCGAACGCCCCATAAAATCCTCCTTCCGCCGCACTTTGGCGAAGCCAAACCGCGACGGAAGGGAGATATTACAGGGCGGGGCTGAGCCCCTCGCGCCCTGTAGGAGATGGCTCCTCGCCAGCGTGTCTTTGAGACAGCCGCTTTCCAAAAAGCAGGCCGGAAGCAGCACCTGTTTTCAGGAGAGCACGGCCTTTACCACCTCCCCGTGGACATCCGTCAGGCGGAAATTGCGACCCTGGAAGGGAAAAACCAGCTGCTCGTGGTCAAAGCCCAGCAAATGAAGGATAGTGGCATGCACATCGTGGACGGACGTCTTTCCACTCAGCGGAAAATATCCGATTTCATC
>JBEAYO010000354.1:0-4321 GCA_041159285.1 Bacteroidota bacterium
GTTTTTTAGGGCGCGGGGCGCAGCCCCGCGCCCTTTTCAAAGAGAGGCACTGCGCCGGGGACTTTTACATAACCCCGGGGCTACACCCCGCGCCCTTTTCAAGAAGGAGCAATGCACCCTGGTGGCTTTTTACACAACCCCCGGCTTTTCCAGGAAGCGAGCCGGCTACACTTTTTTTTAAAAAACCGCTACTTACCCTCCTTCACAAAGGGAAACTTCTTGTGCCTGTACTTGTCGCTGGCCAGCATGCTTTTGAACTTGACCATCGTCTCAAACGGTCCCTGGTCAGCAGCCAGGTTCACCATCCAGGCCGGAATGCTTCCCCCGGGGTCAGAGCAAAGGTAATACTCTACCTGAATATTGCCATTGCCCAGCGGAGTAAAGGTCCAATGCAATTCAGTCTTCCTGATGCGCACCTTGCCTGCCTGTTCCGGTACCATCCAGTGCTTCGACCAGGCCTGAGAATGAAGTGCATTGGTGCGGGCATCCTGCCAGATCTTGGAGTGCAAGACCACATCCCGGTTGTCAAAGGGCCAGGGAAAGTCGAGTTCGGCATAGTAGTACACCTCTGTGGGCGACACCTGCTTGACGGTCTTGGACGCCACAGAGGCGTAAACCCAGTCGTCGAACCCCTCCACATGGGTCAATACAGCCGCTATGGTGTGAAGGGAAGCCCGGACCTGGGTTGAAAACCTCAGTTCCTTGATCTCGGAGCCAGGGCTTTCCCGCACATAAACCTTGATGCCATCCCTGTTCTTCTTGAGCTCCCAGCCATCCTCCGGGACACTGGGTGCGGGAGGGGCATCCGGCACCGGCACCATCGCCAGGCCTGCCAGCACAACTGCCATCCATAAAATCTTTTTCATCACTTGCGGTTTTTAACTTTTGGAAAAGGGTGTCTCGTGCGGGTTGACAGGGCGGGTCTCGGCACCATCTTATCGCGATGAGCCTGGAGTAGGCATCATGCGGTGTATGCAAAGATACACTATTGATGCCGCCATTGGGGTTTTTCCATAAGATCTCGCATAAAAATTAAAATACCCTCAAAATTAAAGGGATCCGGTTGGTGCTATTTGCCTCCCGGAAAGGGCGAACGACGGTATGCCCAAGTGCACCGTCGTTCGCCCTTTCCGGAAACCAGGCAGCATCTGATAGGGGTGCTAAACAGTTAAAAATTATCCCAACTGAAATCGCAGGTCTCCCAGGGCATCTTGGGTAATTCACCGGCAAAAGTGGCTGAAAAAACCCTTAAAACACTGGTTTTCACAAAGAAAAAATCTAAAAACAAACGGTTCTCGAAAGGAATGGTTGTCGGACAGGCTAAATATATTGATGGGGAGGCGCCAGAAAATGCTCAGGCTGTTTCAAAATGCCAGGCGTGTATTTTAATTGTAGTTCACCGGTGCTGTCTGGCTCCCGGGAAGGGGGGGCGGGGGGGGGCCCCGCCCCCCCGCCCCCCCTTCCCGAAGATCTGGGTAGTTCCGGCGAAACCAGTCGCATGGACTTTTACACAGCCCAGCCGGGAGAGGGTTCTCGCCAATGTGCTTGTTGAGACAGCCTACTTGCATGAGAAGGTGACTTGCTGAAATGATTTTCCTGATGCTGCTTCGAGCTATTAATAAATAGACATACATTACTCTTTTTTTTGGCAAACAAGGAATTCATGGGCTTATTCCACGTTTAAAAGCCAGGATGACTATCCAATATAGCATTTGCTGATAAAGCAGCCATTGGCCAGGGTCACCTTGCTTCCAGACAAGGCACAAGCTAAACAATTACTTTCAACATGAAAACACAAAGCGCAAGTAAATCAAATAGGCCAAGTGCCGCTAAGCAAAAAGCGCGTGGGCGCAGCCTCGCCGTGTCCGGATTGCTTGCCATTCTCCTGCTACCTTACCAACTGCTCAGCCAGACAGAACCCTCCGCCCTGGTGGATTTTCAAAGCACGGACAAGGGCTTCCTGCTGCCGCGCATGACGCAAACCGAGCGCGATGCCATTGCCAGCCCGGCCACGGGATTGATAATCTACAACACCACTGCAAACTGCCTGCAAATCAATGGCGGGAGTCCTTCCGCGCCGCTTTGGATTTCCCTGGGTTTTACCGGCACGGTTAGCGCACTCAATTGTGGCGCAGTTGCCGTGGCAGGAACCGCCTTTTCCGGCAAAGCTGCCGCCGGTGTGAGCGTCAGCGTGCCTTACACAGGCGGCAACGGCGGTTCGCACCCCGGCCAAACGGTGGCATCCACGGGGGTGACCGGACTGATGGCCACCCTCGCGGCAGGCAGCTTTGCCTCAGGCACCGGCAACCTGGTTTTCACCATCAGCGGCACTCCGGATACACACGGCACGGCGAGCTTTGCCCTTGCCATCGGCGGGCAGGGCTGTGTTTACAATCTGGCAGTGGCTGCCTGCGGAGCCTATGTGGCACCTAATGTCTGGAAAAACTTCATGTGCCATAACCTGGGGGCTGAAAACACAGCCGCAGACCCTTTCACGCCTGGGTGGGAGATCATCGGAGGCTACTGGCAATGGGGCCGTCCGGCCATGGCGGCACCAGGACCCTGGGGCCCTGACAACTTTCGGACCAATGAGGGCCCTGTCAGCGGATGGAACCTCACCTCTGCTTCCAATGGTTCCTGGTCAGATGTCACTAAGACTGCCAATGACCCCTGCCCGGCGGGCTTCCGGCTGCCGACCAAGGCGCAGTGGGATGGGGTGCTCGCCAACAACACCCAGAGCATCGCCGGGGGTGGCTGGTATTCCCCCAGTTCCAGCCAATACGGCAGCGGGCGCTTATTCGGACCGTATTTGATGCTCCCGGCAACTGGGTACCGCACCAGCAATGATGGTGAACTGTTTAACCGCGGCGCTATCGGCAACTATTGGGTCACTACGGTGAACGGATCATTCGACGCGTGGAATCTGGAATTCGACCTCTTCGGTGCCACCATGAAGCTCAACAACCGACGGAACGGGTTCTCCCTAAGGTGCATCGCTGAATAGCTATTGGCTGTCGGCATTGGCCGGCAAGCCGGCAACTTGCCATTGAAAAAAAGCCGGCAACAGCGGGTTTCGCGGCAAAGCCGCAGTAGTGGGCATCGTCCCCCTCGGCAGTTTAGTCGAAATTCTATTTCCCCTTTTTCTCCGAATCGCTATTTTTGAACCTTATTTCACAGCCTGGGCCTGGCCTGCCGGCTGGAAGGGATACCATGGCAGCCCGGGAAGCTTGCTGTTATCCGCTTTGCAGGCGTCCCTTTTCAAGGCTAAAACCAGCACAAATCCGCAGTTACTGACATGAAGCAATATCACGACCTCCTGCAGCACATCCTCGACCACGGCGCGGAGAAGAGCGACCGCACCGGCACCGGCACCTTCAGTGTGTTCGGATACCAGATGCGCTTCGACCTCCGGCAGGGCTTCCCCCTGGTGACCACCAAAAAGCTTCACCTCAAGTCCATCATCCACGAACTGCTCTGGTTCCTCAAGGGCGACACCAACATCGGCTATCTCAACGAGAACGGCGTGAGCATCTGGGACGAGTGGGCGGATGAATCGGGTTCCCTGGGGCCCATTTACGGGAAGCAGTGGGTGGCCTGGGAGACCAGCGACGGGCGCAAGGTGAACCAGATTGAGCAGGCCGTCGAGCTGCTGAGGCGCGACCCCGACAGCCGCCGTATCATCGTCAACGCCTGGAATGTGGGCGACCTGCCGAGGATGCGGCTGAGTCCCTGCCATGCCATGTTCCAGTTTTACGTGGCCGGCGGGCGCTTGTCCTGTCAGCTCTACCAGCGCTCGGCGGATGTGTTCCTCGGTGTTCCCTTCAACATTGCCTCCTACGCCCTGCTCACGATGATGATGGCGCAGGTCTGCGATCTGGAACCGGGGGAGTTCATCCACACCTTCGGCGATGTGCACATTTACAGCAATCACATAGAGCAGGTGAAGCTGCAGTTGTCGCGCGAGCCCCGGCCGCTGCCCCTCATGCAGATCAACCCGGATGTCAGGGATATCTTCGGCTTCCGCTACGAGGACTTCCAGCTGCTGAACTACGACCCGCACCCGGCCATCAAGGCGAAAGTGGCGGTGTAGCGGGCGCCTTTCCGCAAAGGCAAGCGGGGCGAAGCGCCGCCCGTACGAAAACCCCTTGAGACTGTCTCAAAAGTCCCTCTTATAAGATGCCTTTACGGAAAGAAGGGCTTGTGTAAAAAAAAAGTCGCCTGGGCGAAGTGCCCCTCTTTGAAAAGGGCGCGGGGCTGCCTAAAAGATCCTTTGGCGCAGTGTCTTCTCGCAAAAGGCGCGCAGGGCGAAGCCCCGCGCGCC
>JBEAYO010000355.1:0-4319 GCA_041159285.1 Bacteroidota bacterium
TCGCGTCATCGTACACCCTGACGACAGCACCCCCATGGTAGCTGTAAACGTGCTGTATAAAGTGGGAAGCAGGGACGAATCCCCGGAAAAAACAGGCTTCGCCCATCTGTTCGAACACCTTATGTTTGGCGGCAGCAAACACATCCCCGACTTCGACAGCCCCATACAAACCGCAGGCGGAGAAAACAACGCCTTCACCAACAACGATATCACCAACTTTTACGAGCTGCTCCCTTCCGAAAACCTGGAGGTGGCACTCTGGCTGGAAAGTGACCGCATGCTCAGCCTCAACTTCAGCGAAAAATCACTGGAAGTCCAGCGGAAAGTGGTGGTCGAGGAATTCAAGGAAAGTTGCCTGAACGAACCCTACGGCGATGTATGGCACTACATCTCCGAACTAGCCTACGAGGTGCACCCCTACCGCTGGCCGACCATCGGCAAGGAACCGAGGCACGTGGAGGAGGCCAGACTGTCGGACGTCAGGTCCTTTTTTTTCAACTACTATCGCCCCAACAACGCCATCCTGGTTGTGGCAGGCAAGGTGGAAACCGAGCAGGTAAGGCAGCTGGTGGAGAAATGGTTCGGTGATATACCGTCAGGCGACATCCCGGCCCGGCAATTGCCGGCAGAACCTGAACAGCTGGCCACGCGATACAAGGAAGTAAGCGCAAAGGTGCCCCTGGATGCCCTCTACCTCGTCTTTCACACCTGCGGCAGGGCCGATGACGATTTCTACGCCGTGGACCTCCTGTCGGACGTGCTTGGCAGCGGGCAATCCTCCCGCCTGTACCGACGGCTGCTGAAGGAGCGAAAGCTCTTTTCCCACATAGACTGCTACATTACCGCCAGCATGGATCCGGGACTGTTCATCCTGGAGGGTAAGCCCTCCAGGGGAGTGGATCTGGCTGCCGCCGAGGCGGCTATCTGGGAAGAACTTGACTTGCTGAAAAGCGAGCCCATCCCCGACCGGGAGCTGGAAAAACTCATCAACAAGTCCGAGAGCACCCTGGAGTTCTCAGAGGCCAGCGTGTTAAACAAGGCCATCAACCTCGCCTTCTTTGAAATGATGGGGGATGCAGCCATTATCAACGAGGAGGGTAACAAATACAGGGATGTGACAGTTGGAGATATGCAACGGGTTGCCAATCAGGTGTTTACGAGGGAAAATTGCTCTGTGCTTCACTACATGTCATCCGAACCTTCTGAGCACACTGAAGCCGGCAGCGAGGAGGAAGAATAAAAAAAGCCCCTCTCCATGGAAGGAAGAGGAGGCCAATCCCAAAAACCGAGTTACTAATAATCTTTGGATTTCCAGGTTATTAATGTTCTGCAAAGTTGACGCCATATTCAGCCGAAAATATACCACGACGCGGGTAATTTTTTCATATGAATTTTGAGTAAAGTAAAAAGGCAGGTGCAAAAAAAAAGCCTTGCATCTCGATGAGAAACAAGGCTGGCATTTGAACGTGGTGCGAGACGGAATCGAACCGCCGACACATGGATTTTCAGTCCATTGCTCTACCGACTGAGCTACCGCACCGGTGTGCTTTAAATGCGGGTGCAAATATAGCACATTTTTTATTCTTTGGCATATTGACAGAGTTTTTTTTAAAAAAAACTCACCCCCAGCGGCAAGAAAGAAGGCTGTCTCAAAAGATCCGATGCGCTTTTTAAATTCGTCTCACCAGTGCTGATTGGCTCCTGGAGAGGGTGTTCTGCCGGCCGCAGTCCTGCAGAACGCCCTTGCCGGAAGACAACCTGTCCTGCCGTAACAATTTTCAAAAGTGCGCCGGATCCTTTGATTCAGCCTTAAGGTCTGTATAGGCCAGATATAAAAAACTGTAGTACCTTTGAGTGAACAAAGCTCATCACATGGTCAAAAAAATCGGATTTACTTTGCTTGGCCTCCTTTTGTTGCTGGGAGGATTTTATCGCTTCTGGTTCCTCAGACAACCGGACCGCAACACTACCACCGCTGAAAACGCCTTTGTCAGCCCAGCCAATGGGCGTATAGCAGCCGTTGAGCGCTGGCATTCAAAAGACCTGCAGTGGGAAAAGGACTTCGGCGCCGTGCAGGTCATGACCTCCAAGGTCGATACAACGGGTTGGCTGATCGCCATTGAGATGAACGTGATGAATGTACACTACCAGCGCGCACCCATCCAGGGGCGCTTCTTAGAAAGCAACTACGTGAAGGGAAGCTTCAACAACGCATTGGTGCAGACCAACCGCTTCGGGCTGCGCCTGGAGAACGAGCGCAACGACCTGCTCTTCGAGGCGCAAAACGGCATGCGCTACAAAGTGGTGCAGGTTGCAGGACTGCTGGCCAGGCGGATAGAGGACTACGTTGATCCCGGCCAGCCTGTGGCGGCAGGGGAGGTCATCGGCCTGATAAAAATGGGAAGCCAGGTAGGACTGGTATTGCCCTCGGGCGTCAGCCCCCAGGTCAAGATAGGGGATATCGTCACCGACGGCGAAACGATCCTGGCCAAGATCAATTAACAAACGCTCCTCACGGCGTCGGCAACCGCCCAGGCCACCGACTCATCCAGGGTGGCCGGGATGACCTGCATCCTGTCCGGGTGCTGAAGGTGTCGGGCAATAGCATGCGCTGCGGCAATCTTCATGGTTTCGGTGATGCGGCTGGCGCGGGCATCCAGGGCGCCGCGGAAAATCCCGGGGAAACCCAGTACATTGTTGATTTGGTTGGGAAGGTCGCTGCGGCCGGTTCCCACGATGGCAGCGCCTCCAGCATAGGCCTCGTCGGGCATGATTTCCGGAATGGGGTTGGCAAGGGCAAAAATAACAGGATCCTTGGCCATGGTGCGGATGTCCTCCCGGTTGAGCAGGTTTTCAACGCTGACGCCGATGAATACGTCGGCTCCCACCAGTGCCTCTTTCAGACCACCGGTCCTGTTTTCCAGGTTGCTGTATTCAAGGCTCTTGCGCTTGGCATCGTTGATGTCCGTTCTGCCTTGGTGGATAATGCCTTTGCTGTCGCAGAGGATGGCATCCTTCACGACTTCCGCTGTGTTTTCCCCCTCATGACCGACACCGCGCAGCAGCTTGGCGATGGCTATTCCTGCCGCCCCGGCGCCGTTGATGACCACCCGCATGTCGCTCATCCGTTTTCCCAGCACCTTCGCTGAATTGATGAGTCCCGCCAGCACTACGATGGCCGTCCCGTGCTGGTCGTCGTGAAAAACCGGAATGCCGAGGTCCTGGAGGCGCTCCTCGATTTCGAAGCTTCGGGGGGCCGCGATGTCCTCCAGGTTGACGCCGCCGAAGACGGGAGAGATGAGCCTGACCGTCTCCACGATTTTGTCGGTATCCTGTGTGTCGATGCAGATGGGGAAGGCATCTATGTTTGCAAAGCGCTTGAACAGCAGGGCCTTGCCTTCCATGACGGGCAGGGCGGCCCTGGCGCCGATGTTTCCGAGGCCCAGTACTGCGGAGCCGTCTGTGACGATGGCCACGGTATTGCTCTTGATGGTATAGTCATAGACCTTCTCGGGATTCTTGGCAATTTCCAGGCAGGGGGCGGCGACACCAGGCGAGTAAACCAAGGAAAGGTCTTCTTTGGTTCGAACGTCAATTTTTGCAGTGATTCTGATTTTTCCCTTCAGGCTTTTATGCAAAAGCAGGGATTCCTTGAAGTAATCCATTTTAAATAATTTGATTTTACTTAGTTGTTTGTTCGCAAGTCAGTATTCCATTCCCTGGTTTGAATACCTTAAAAATTTCAGGGTATTCTCGGCTGGGCTTCGGCTGCATTTGGCCAACGGTACTTCTTACCGCCTGGAATGAGCGGAGCCTTTCTTAAAAAAGAACGCGACAAAGTTCCTCCGGGTTTTGGCTTCTTTAAGCCACCGGTGGCGCTTGGCGTTCGTAAAGAACCTTTGGCGAGCCAAAGTTCCGTTTGCATCGCGATAAGGCGCCTCGCAAGCGGGTCTTTGAGGCAGCCTCGGCAGGGTGCTCAATCGGGTATTGTTAAGAGACTGCCCAAAATGCCCATCATTTTAAATTTCGGTGCTCTACAAATATTTCGGTGCGCTGCACCTTAGGTGCCAGGTTATGTCTGAGGCTACAAATATTTCGGTGCGCTGCACCTTAGATGCCAGGTTACGCCTGAGGCTACAAATATTTCGGTGCGCTGCACCTTAGGTGCCAGGTTACGCCTGAGGCTACAAATATTTCGGTGCGCTGCACCTCAGGTGCCAGGTTACGCCTGAGGCTACAAATATTTCGGTGCGCTGCACCTTAGGTGCCAGGTTACGCCTGAGGCTACAAATATTTCGGTGCGCTGCACCTTAGGTGCC
>JBEAYO010000356.1:0-4318 GCA_041159285.1 Bacteroidota bacterium
CCCTTTCCGGAAACAAACTGCACCGGCTCAATCCCTTTAATTTTGAGGGATTCATTTCCTGGAATAACCCGCAGGGGCAAAGTTACCAATCCCTGCAGGCAGCTCGCCCATGCCTGGAGAAAAAGTTTTAACTTTATGCGCTGAGGGCCAGGCCAACCTTGCCGGAGGCAATGTTTCGCGATTGTCCGGGCACTGTTTTGGGCTTGGTGTTTGCAATTGAAAGCCCGTTAGAATCGCTTCAACCAGATGAAATATTTGCACAAAAAAATAAGGGACTACCTGCGCGTCCGAATCCTGCCGGACAACATCCTTTGGGAAATCGACCCCTTGTACAAACTCGAAGGACTGGTCCGCCCTGAAAATTTCACCATCCTGCATTCGACAGAGCCAGTAGAGATGCGCCTGCCGGCAAGCCAGCCCACTTCTGCCAGCCCCCCTGCCCCACCCCACTACCTGCTCATCAATGGCAGCCTGCACTATTGGACGGACATACAATCGCGCCTGCGAGAGGCCGCTGAACACTGCGACAGGGACACCCGGCTCGTCATCATTTACTTCAGCCAGTTGTGGCAGCCGCTGATCCGGCTGGCCTCCCTTCTGGGGATTCGCCCCATCCTGGGAGAAATGAACTGGTTGGCACCTGCGGACGTGGATTCCATGCTTCGCATCAGCGGATATGAATTGATAGAAGACCGTCCCAGGGTGCTCCTGCCCATCTACATTCCTTTTGTGTCCGATTTCGTCAATCGCTACCTGGCCCCGCTGCCTCTTTTCAATTTGTTTTGCCTCTTGCACATAGCAACTGCAAGAAAAAAAACAGACCGCTGGCATGGGAGGCCGGCCTCGGTTTCCGTCGTCGTTCCAGCCAGGAACGAAGCCGGCCATATCGAACAAGCCCTCGAGCGGGTACCCCTCATGTCGCCGGAAGACGAGTTGATATTCATCGAGGGCAATTCCACGGACGACACCTGGGAGCGGATTTGCACCCTCACCAGGCAGGAGCGCTGGCAGCAGAAATGGGGAGGACGCATCAAAATCGCCCAGCAGGATGGCAAGGGCAAGGGGGACGCCGTCAGGAAGGGCTTTTCCATGGCGACGGGCGACATCCTCATGATCCTGGATGCCGACCTGACCGTGCCGCCGGAGGACCTACCTAAGTTTTACCGGGCCCTGCTGGAGGATGCCGGAGAATACATCAACGGCAGCCGCCTGGTATATCCCATGGAAAAAAAGGCCATGCGATTTTTCAACATGTTGGGCAACAAGTTTTTTGCCCTGGCCTTTTCCGAGATTCTGGGCACCCGATTCAAGGATACCCTTTGCGGCACAAAGGTGCTGTCGCGCGAGCATTACCAGCGCCTGGCAGCCAATCGCAGCTTCTTCGGCGACTTCGACCCCTTCGGCGATTTCGACCTCATTTTCGGCGCCTGCCGCATGGGTTTGAAAATGGTAGAGGTGCCTATCCGCTACCGGGAGCGGCAGTACGGGGATACGAACATAAGCCGGTGGCGACATGGCGCCATCCTCTTCCGCATGCTGGCTTTCGCCGCCAGAAAGATATATTTTACCTGAGGGACCGGGAATGGATATTGATTGCCCCCCTATTGACCAGCTGCCAATTCCATGGAAACCTGTGAAAACCAAAGCGGCACTTTCGTGGAATCGGGATATTCCGCAGCGGCAGCGGAATCTTGCAGCACCAACACGATTCCGGCATCTACAGCCTTCACCGCCTTGAGCTTGCCCACGTTGCCAGCGAAAAAACGAGCCAAAGGGCTCCAGTCGTAGCCTCCAAAATCCTCCTGCTCAGCCTTCCGGACCCAGTTTGCCATGACATCCTCAGAGGCGACTGCCGAGTTGAATCCCGTCCAGCCTGGTCTTACACTATCATCCAGGCGCACTTCAAACACATCCTGGGCGGGCGGGCCACCTGGCGGCATGAAAAGCCTCACCACTGCTGGATAGGGAAGTAAAACCAGCATGGCAATGACAAGCCCCCTGGCGAAAGCGATGCCGGGCCGTCCGTTCATTTTTACCTCGTTGCTGACGGCTTGCAGCACCGGCCGCTTCATCAGCCATTCAAGCCCAAGGGGAAGCAGTAGTGGAAAAAGAGCCAGTCCCGGAAAAAGCGGCGCGACAATCCGCCAGCCGCCATCTCCGTAAACCACCGGTGCAAAGGATAGGAAAGTGAAAAAGGTGAGCACCAGCATGCAGATTGCCGCGGGATAACGTCGGAAGAGGACCAGGGGCAACAGGACGATGAGCGCGTAAAACAGCGGGAACAGCACCTTGTTGAACCGGCTTTTTGTCACTGGCTCCAGGCCTGCCAATTCCATGGACTCGACATAATATCGCTTCAAGGCCTCATACAGGCCAAAATTTAATGCGCGGAACAGCAACCGGGGGTTCTCCCGGATGGTCGGGATGATGAGAGACCTTTGTTTTGCAGAGATTTCTGACTCGCTGGGATGAAATGCATTTGCCTCGGGCGAGCCTTCCCGTAAATTCGCTTCCTTCTTCATTAGCTCATAGGTAAAAAGTTGTGCTTCCCACCAGTTGGTGCCCCTGGCCAAGCCCAGCAGGGTGCAGTCTATATTCCCGTTGATGCTGGTTCCGGGATGCCCGTATGCCGAGTACAAGGCTCTTGATGTGAAAAAGTTAAATGCAAAGGCCAGCAGCGATGAAAATAGAAACAATTTAAATTTATGTTGTTTTGTTGGGAATATAAACAGGATGCCGGCAATGAAAACATACGGCATTAGCGGATTGTAAGGCCGCAATTGGCCGGAAATTAACATGCTGATAATGCCCCAGACCAGCAGCCATTTTTTTTCCGAAGCCAGTCCATAGAGCAGCAGTGCGATTCCCGTGGCAGTGAAAATCAATCCGTTGATTTCAGTCATCATGAGCGGAACCTGGGGCCATGCGAAATAAAGCATGGCCGTGCCCGCGAACCAGGCAGGCAGTCGGCCTGCACGGATGGACAAGGCGTCTATCACCGCAGCGATAGCTCCTGCCGTCAACATGGCCTTGATCAACAACAATACCAGCAGGCTTCTGCCAGACAAGTGAAAGGCTGCAAGATTGAGCGCTGCATTCCATGGGCGCCGGGAGGACTGTTCTGCGAGGTGTTCGGCAGGCCAGTTTATGGCCTGTTCGTAATACCCGCAGGCATCGGAAAAAGGAATGAAGCCCGCCAGCCGGAACCACCATTCTTCGCCGCGATGAAGCTGGATGCAGGAAGCGGAGACGGAACTGCCCAGGGCCAGGCTGCAAAGGAAGAGCGTCAGTGGAAAAAAGGCTTTGTCAGGCAGGGATTTAACCGGCAACCGGTAACCTGCGGCAGCCAGCAGCGACAATACCAGGAGTATCCACCAGGCTGCGCTGATTATCCCGGGAAAAAAATTACTGATGGAGGATTGGCCCAACACCAAGCCGAGCAGGACGCCTGAAACAAAACTCAGTATCGCTGCGAGTAAAACTTTTGACTTTTTAAACAGCGCCTGCATCAGAGAATAGTTTGTCTTAAATGGACATCAAGCCAAAAATCATGCTAAAAGTATGCAACCGGATCCGCACAGGATCTTGCACAAAAGTGCTCACTTTTTTGGAGGCGGTATTAATATGACAGGTAGGAAGCATTGAGCCGTGGGAAGCTTCGATCATCAATTCATTGTAAAAATAACAGCTTATTGTATATTTATTTTTTTAAAAAGCCTTGAAGACCTCAATTTTAAGTAATATTTTTACGTCAACAGGCAGGGGCTGAAGCAAGTATGTTCGCTGTATTACCGGGCTTGGGTCTTATTTTCGGCTGCCCACGGTCGGCTCTCCGAAAGTGGTCGTCTCCTAAAAGCCTGCCCGTACTGCCTGTGTTCAAGAGATGGCGCCTCGCCGGCGTTAATTTTAAGCTAACCTGATAAAAAACTTTCAGGTGCCAGGCGGTAACGACAAAACACGAATCGGACTTGCCCAAACAAGCCGGATACCAGAAACAAACCCACCGGAATTTTCACCAACTGCAAAGCCATCCATCATGACTATCGAAAATGTTCAGACAAACCTTGGCGTGCTCGCCAGCCGCTGCACGGAAAAGATCAAACTTGCCAAAGCCAAACTCCTTGCCAATGACACGGCACTGGCCGCTTTCTTGTCCAGCATAGAGTCTGCTCTGGCATTCCTTCAAAAAAAAGAAAACTGGAGGACTGGCCTTGTCGTGCCGGATGCTGTCTGGACCTCAATCGAGGCAAAGGAGGCCGGCATAGACGTCGCCGCCGACCAGGCAGTGCTGAAAATTTCCCTGGCCGACCTGGTCCTC
>JBEAYO010000357.1:0-4296 GCA_041159285.1 Bacteroidota bacterium
GATTGGTACCGGCCGAATGGATTGCCGGGTCTTTTGAAACGGCCCGCCGACCTTATCGAATGCCTTGCAGCGTCAGGGCCTCATCTCAGCGCAATGTCCAGCACTTCCTTCATCTGCTCCACATAGTGAAAATGAAGGCCAGAAACAAACTCCTTGTTGATTTCCTCCACGTCCTTTTGATTCTCCTTGCACAAGATGACATGCTTGATGCCCGCCCTGCGGGCAGCCAGGATTTTTTCCTTGATGCCGCCGACCGGCAGCACCTTGCCGCGCAGGGTGATTTCCCCTGTCATTGCCAGGAAGGGCTTCACCTGCTTGCGGGTAAAGGCAGACGTGAGGGCAGTCAGCATGGTGACCCCTGCGGAGGGACCATCCTTTGGAATGGCACCTTCCGGCACGTGAATGTGCAGGTCGTATTCCTCAAACACCTTGGGATCCACCCCCAGCGAGGCAGCGTTGGCCTTGATGAAGCTCAGCGCGGTGGTGGCCGATTCCTTCATCACATCGCCCAGGTTGCCGGTCATGGTCAGGCCACCCTTGCCCTTGTGCATGCTGGTTTCGATGAACAGGATCTCTCCCCCCACGGAAGTCCAGGCCAGCCCAATGGCCACCCCGAAGGGCTGCTTCTCGCTGTACATCTCGTTGGAAAAGCGGGCGGGACCCAGGATCTCATGCAGTTCTTCCGGCTTGATGTCGGGATTATACTTCTCTTCCATGGCCACCAGCTTGGCTACGTGGCGCATGATGCCGGCGATCTGCCGGTTAAGGCTTCGCACGCCCGACTCGCGGGTGTATTCCTGGATGAGTTTTTTCAGGACCTGTTTGCTCAGGTTCACATGGGGTGCTGACAGCCCGTGTTCCTTGCGCTGCTCCGGAATGAGGTGGCGCTTGGCGATTTCAATCTTCTCCTCCAGCGAGTAGCCGTCGATGTAGATCATCTCCATGCGGTCGAGCAGGGCCGGTTGGATGGAGGAGAGGTTGTTGGCCGTGGCGATAAACATCACCTTGGACAGGTCGTACTCCAGCTCCAGGTAGTTGTCGTAAAACGTGCTGTTTTGTTCGGGATCCAGTACCTCCAGCAGGGCAGAGGAGGGGTCGCCGCGGAAGCTCTGGCCGACTTTGTCGATTTCATCCAGGATAAAGACGGGATTCCCGGCTTCGGCCTTCTTGAGGGACTGGATGATGCGGCCGGGCATGGCGCCGATGTAGGTCTTGCGATGGCCGCGGATTTCCGCCTCGTCGTGGAGGCCGCCCAGCGACATCCTGACGAACTTGCGGTTGATGGCCTTGGCAATGGATTTGCCGAGGGAGGTCTTTCCCACGCCGGGAGGGCCCACCAGGCAGAGGATGGGAGCCTTCATGTCGCCCTTGAGTTTCAGGACGGCCAGGTGCTGGAGGATGCGCTCCTTGACCTTGTCCAGGCCATAGTGGTCCTTGTCCAGCACCTTTTTCACGCGCTTGAGGTTGAAGTTGTCGGCGGTGTATTTTTCCCAGGGCAGTTCCACCATCAGTTCCAGGTAGTTCATCTGGATGGCGTACTCGGCGACCTGGGGGTTCATGCGTCGCAGCTTGTTGAGTTCCTTTTCAAAGGATTCGGCTGCGGGCCTGGGCCAGGCCTTGGTGCGGGCTTTTTCTGCCAGCTGGCGCAGTTCTTCCTCCTGGGGGTTTTGTCCGAGTTCCTCCTGGATGGTTTTTAGCTGCTGGCTCAGGTAGTAGTCGCGCTGTTGTTTTTCAATATCGGTGCGCACCTTGCTTTCGATGCGGTCCTTCAGTTCCAGCAGCTGGAGCTCCGTGTCCATTTGCTCGAGCAGGGCGACGGCCTTGTCCACCAGGTTGTCCTTTTCCAGGATGGCCTGTTTGGCGATGAGTTTGACGCCGAGGTTGGAGGAGATGAAGTTGATGAGGAAGCTGGGGTTGTTGATGTTTTTGATCATGACAACGGCCTCCGAGGGGATGTTCGGGGAGAGTTGGATGATTTGTCGCGCCTTGTCGGTGATGGTGGCGGCGAGGGCTTCGAACTCCAGCTTGTTTTTGGGCATGACGTAGCTGAGCTCTTCCACGGTGCCCTGCATATAGGGGTTTTCCGTCACCATGTTGAGGAGCCGGAATCGCTTGCGGCCCTGCAGGATGGCGGTGATGGTGTCATCGGGCATCTTGATCAGCTTGATGATGCGTGCCAGGGTGCCGATCTGGAAGAGATCCAAGGTGCCGGGGTCTTCTATTTTGCTGTCTTTTTGGGAGAGTACTGCGACGATGCGGTGCTTTTCATAGGCTTTCTGCACGGCGCGGATGCTTTTGTCGCGTCCCACTGTGATAGGGATGACCACCCCGGGGAACAGGACGGTGTTTTTTAGCGGAAGGACCGGGAGGACATCCGGGTAAGGATCTTTGATGCTGAGCTCATCCTCCTCTTCAACGGTGATCAGGGGCATGAATTCGCCTTCTTCGTCAAATCCCTCAGGTGCATATAATTCATCAAAAAGAGGCATACTGTGGTAAGGTGTTGTTTAACAGGCTTGTTGCGGGAGGCACCAGGGGTGAAAATATTTTTTTTTCGTTCAAACAATGTTTTTTGGTCGCATATCCGGACTATGCTCCCTGGAAAACCCTTTTTTTGGACGAAAAACAGCACATTTTCCCCTCCGCGCCAATCCCTTGCAACCAGTCTAATGTTTTAACGGAGGCCGCTGCAAAAGGCTACAGTTCGTTTTGTTGTTTTGTAACTTTATCACCTCTTGCAGATGCCGCCGGCCGCGGGGAAGGGGTTTCAGTGCGGTCGGCGGTGCGCTCAGGCGCGCCGCCGGCCGCCCCTTCCGGAAAACAAGCAGCGTCTGCGAGGGGTTGCTGAACAGTTACGTTGTTTTATATATTTTCTGGACAAAGTGGCACGGGGGTCATTTGTCCGACTGAAAGGTTTCCTTGATCCCTTCTGTTTTTTGACAAAATGTCATTGCCTGACCTCAGCAGGGCTTAAAACCTAATGGCCAACATTTATGCCATGCCAGACAGCACCGTTCTCAACGCATGGATTGTCAGTGCAATGGTGGCCAACGGCGTCCTTTGACCGGGAAAAGTCAGGAGAACCAGTCAAAACGACAGGCATACAAACAGCAAATTTAGCCAAAATACAAAAGCGGGAAACAAAAGCAGCCAGGCTTTTTTTGTGGGGGGAACCCCCGGCTGGCCATCCGGCCCCAGCGGCGGGGCATGCGGAATGGCATCATAGACTGCATTGACCATGGGATTGGAGGCAAGGTACAGGATGGGTTCCTCGCTGTCGTCCTCCACGCGCCAACCTTCGTGGGTGTGGCAGACGGCGTAGTAAATGACCTGCTGCACGTCGAAGAAAAAACTGTACCTGTAAACCGGCAGGGTCCTGGCTCCTGCGCGAAAGGCGTTTGAGGTCAGTTCCTTGTTTTCCAGCTTTCCCTTTGTAAAAATGCCCTTTCTGACCAGCTGAAGGTTCCTCAGGTTGCGCGGGAGGGTCAGCCCCACCAGCGAAAGCCCCGCCAGCGGGAACAGGAGCAGCAGGTTAACCGCGGCGCTGTGCTTGCTTCTGCGAAGCCCGACGATGTAGTTGTTCTCCGGCCGCCCGGGATCGTATTTGACATAAACGACCTGTCCGGCGTCGAACTTGGGGCCGACGGAGTAACTGTTGCCCCGGTAGCGATAGCCGTCATCAAGTGCAAAGGAGTGTCGGTAATGCCAGATGTCTTTGCCCGATTGCCGGGCTCCGGTGGCCTCGGCCTGCAGCACCACCCCTGCCACTACCTGCCAGCCAGTGAATTTCTCCTGGAAGAAGTAGCGGACCTCAGACTGCAGCGCTGTGGTCCACAGGAAGACGGAGCCTATGGCAAGCAGAATCCAGCCGGCCTGGGATGCGGGGCCGCCCAGCGCGATGAGGGCTTGTCCGTACCAGGCAGGAGCTTTACCTGCTGGCAAGGGAGCTATTTCATTTGGTGATCTCGTCGTGTCCTCCATATTATCTTGTGCCAGGTTTCTGGCATTGAGAAGGTATCGGGTAAAAATGGCAGCCCATCCTTTAATTCATTTGGGCATCCTACTGTTAAAACAGATTATTCCCTCGGAGGTTCTGTCCAGGTTTTTGAATTTTGCAGCGGAAGCGCTGGCTGGAAAATCCGGTGTCAAGGGGATAAGGGCTTAGGGCGGAGGCTGTCATAAAAGACCCTGCAATCCATCCTGGCCCGGTGCTGCTTGTCTACGGAAAGGGCTCGAGGCGGATCTTCGGCCCGCCTCGAGCCCGGGAATTCCCTCCCCGGCCGCGGTTTTGTGAGC
>JBEAYO010000358.1:0-4296 GCA_041159285.1 Bacteroidota bacterium
ATAATCGTGAGAGCCTATGCGGATATGATAGTCGCACTTGGGGCATTTGAACATGGAAGTCCTCACCTCCTTCATCGTGCTGAGTTCATTGCATGACTTGCACTTGTACCAGAGGCCATCCGGCGTCTCTTTCTTATACTTGGTAGCAGTCTGAATTCCGTCTTTGAGCCTTTTGAACCAACCCATGTATTCAGCAGATTTTCAATTTGGGTGCAAAATAAGCAAGTATAGGGGATATTTAAAATAAAAACTGCGGACAACTGCTTTTCAAAAGGACTTTCTACTATTTCTCTGACTTGTGGCGCTTGATCACGTTGAGCTTCCCTTTGTCCCCGTAGAGTTCCTTCGACTTTTTGTTGTAGGCGAGGGCCGCTTCCTCTGCCGTGTCATACATCCCGATGTGGACTGATTTACCTTCTATAGATATAACGGCCCTGAATCGCTTGTTTTCCTGATAGACGCCGGTGTAGCCGGTCTTGCTAGTCGTCTTTCTTTTTCTGCTGGAGGCCGAACGGGATCTGTAAACAAGGTTTTCCAACCTGCAATCGAGTTTGTTCCCGTTTTTTGCACCAACGAGATTGTCCTCCTTGGTTTTCTTGTCTGCCATAAACTTCTCAGCGATGAGTTTATGCAGATAAATCGTCTCTATCTTGAAACTTCCATCACTTTTTCGCCACGTCTTCTGGAAAACAGCACAGCCACTGGAGTGCTTTCGAAGGTTATTAATGAAGTTTATCCTTGCCAGGTAAGGATCGTTAGTGAGATATTCATAGACCTGACTGTCAAGCAGCACGTGATCATCAGCATTCTTAAGTTTAACTTTGTATAGCACCGGTTATGTTTTTACTGATCCAACAATATCTCGTCCGAATTACCATTTACTGGGGTTCAGATAATAGCATCTAAGCCCTGAATCAGTACTGGAGTGGCCTGACTCGAGGTAAGAACTACTGGCAGAAAAATGGAAATTGAAGTTAGTTTTAGTCCACCAAAAAAATGCTGGCGTATTTGGGTAACGAATGGAAATGCAAAAATGAAAATTAATTGGCTAAAACGCTATTATTTGCAAAGAAAAAAATTGTCGGCAGCTGTTAAAAATTACAACAAGAGCTTTTCAAATCAAAGCCCCGTCTGGCGGTAATCAGCTGGCTTGTTTTCCATCCCTGCTTCGGATGCCAAGCCCGATGACTCTGATTGCCGGAGGTATCCCAGGAATAAATCCAATGCCCGTCTCTTCTGGATGTCAAAGTCGTAGCTGATGTTTTCCCTATAATATCGCTGAAGGTCGAATCCCGGATGCGGCGAAGGAAGCAGGTACATGAGGTCGGGGATCAAATCCAGCCCTAGTTGAAGCGCTTCATTGAACTGCTTCAGGAAAGCTTCCTCCAGGGGAGTCGTGCTTACCCAAGCCGCAAAGACAAAAGGCAAGCCAGTAAAATCCATCCAGGCGCTTCCAAGGTCGTAAACATAAGGGAATTTCTCATCCAGGCCGATGGCTCGGTCTCCTATGATCAGGGCCGCCGTGGTTCCCGCTATTCGATCCTCGAAACCTGGACTTGAGGGAAGGAGTTGTGGATGGAGCCGCCAGTGTTTCTCGAGCAGGATCTTGACCAGTTCCACGGAGGTCCTTGACTGGTAATCCAGATAGAGGAACTCGACCTCATGGAGGGGCCTGTGACTGAATATGCTGACAGTACCGACAGCCCCGCTGGCTCCGATGCAAAAGTCAGACACCAGCCTGGCATGCTCCAGCTGGGGAATAATGGCAACTGGTACCAACCCGAGGTCAGCCTCCCCCGTGGCCAACTTCCTGGCACATTCGGATGGCATGTCCAGCTTGAGCTCCATGGACTTGGATATCGGGCTCTGAAGAATGCCATAAAGAAATGGCTTGGTGTTCAGATAGTTGACAGCCGTGACTTTGATGCGTTCCATCTTTAGAAAACCAAGGGTTTAATTAACCACCGGCAGGGAAACATAGCCCTTGAAGGCGGTATCTTCTTCGAAAATGACGTCGGAGTAATCCGTGACAACGTGGTAAAGGGTGTCTCTCTCCAGCGGTTTCCTCCCAACGGCCCGAATCAGTTGAACCAACTCGCGGGTGCTCATGGCAGGGTTTTGCTCTTCCGAGCCTGCCATGGAGTAGATCCTGGTGGTGTCGTCAATAGTCCCGTCTATGTCATCTACCCCGTAAGCCAGCGAGAGCTGGGCGATGTTCCTGCTTATCATGGGCCAGTACGCCTTGATGTGATTGAAGTTGTCCAGGTAAATGCGGGAGATGGCATAGTTGCGGAGGTCCTCGACAACGGATACCTCCGGTATGTCAGACATTTGATTGTCTTTATTCCTGAACTTAAGCGGAATGAAGGTTTGAAAGCCGCCGGTTTCGTCCTGCAACTGCCGCAACTTTTCCAGGTGGTCAACCCGGTGTTCAAAGCGCTCGATGTGTCCGTACAGCATCGTGGCGTTGGATCGACCGCCTAGCAGGTGCCATTCCCGGTGGATTTGCAACCATTGCTCCCCGGTGCACTTGTCCCCGGCGATTTTTTCCCTGATTTCTGGATGAAAGATCTCAGCCCCCCCTCCTGGCAGCGAATCAAGCCCGGCATCTTTCATGATTTTCATGCCTTCGGCGTAACCGACCTTAGCCTTTTTGAAGATGTAGTGGTACTCCACCGGGGTGAGCGCCTTGACGTGCAGCTCCGGACGGTGCGCCTTTATCTGCCTGAAGAATTCTGCGTAGAAGTCCAGGTCGTACTGCGGGAGTACGCCGCCAACGATGTGGACCTCGGTGACGGGTTCGCCGTCGTATTTCCGGACGATGTCCATCATCTGGTCCAGGGTGTATTCCCAACCCTCCTCGCGTTTTTTGATCATGCGCGAATACGAGCAGAATTTGCAGTCGTAAACGCAGACATTGGTGGGCTCAATGTGGAAATTCCTGTTGAACCAGGTGTCGTTGCCATTCTTTTTTTCCCGGATGAAGTTGGCCAGTGCGCCAAGGTATCCGAGATCTGCTTCCTCGTAAAGAAGTATGCCCTCTGAGGGAGAGATGCGCTCGCCGGTGATGACTTTTTCAGCCACCTGCCGGAGCTCCCTGCTCAGCGACTCGCTGCCTCTCAGAAAGGCCAATGTTCCGTTGAAGTTCATATATTTCTTGATTTGCGGTGCTAATGTAACAGTTATAGGCTGTTTGGGTTCTAAGGCCACACACTAATTTTATTCATTGAACCGGCAAAAGAAAGGCATCCTTTTTGAATCCGCACATAATTCCAGGAACCAGCTGTGCTGGCCTCGGTTTGGCGCAGTTGCCTTGCCGCTTGCCTCCCGGATAGGTTGGGTCGGAGCCCGTCTAAAAAGACTCCCTGGGGAGGTGTTTTGCCGGAAAGGCGCGAGGGGCGAAGCTCCGCGCGCATAAAATCGGGGGGCGCTGCTGATGCTGCCTCAGAAGTCCAATTGGCGAGGCCTCTTCCCGTATTGGGCGCTCGGGGCAAAGCCCCACTTGCCTAAAATCCACCTTCCCCCGCGGTTTGGCCATGCCAAACCGCAGGGGAAGGTGGATTTTAGGGCGTTCGACCAGCCGAACGCCCTTTGCTGGGGTCAATTGGCACCGGCCTAACCAATTTTAAAAGCGCACCGAGTCTTTCGATGCAAGCCCAACGCCCTTTACGGGGGCGGATCGCGCAGGAGTTGGAGCAGATTTTAAAAGTGCGCAGGGTCTCTCGAGTCTGTCTCCTTTTCAAAGTGGGCAGCGAATTTAGCTTTGGCTAAAGCCCGTATGCAAATGACAGACATGTGCCCCTTGATTGTAACCTCTTGCCTTGAAGGGATGCTCCTTCTGAAGGCTGCTCAATCAATTATCATCGGATAGTTACCTACTGCAAGGCATTGCAAGCTATATTTGAACCAAAAATGATCAATTGCCAGTGTCTTGCTTCAAAGGCTTGCTATGATTTCCCTGCTGATTCCTATCTATAACTTTGACGTGAGGGGCTTTGTCAGCTCACTTCATTCCGAGTGCAAGGCAGTAAACCTTGAATTTGAGATACTGTGCTTTGACGATGCCTCCACCATTCAGTTTAAGACCCTCAACAGGAAAGTCGGAGAACTGCACGGTGTGGTTTACAGGGAGCTGGATGAAAACCATGGCAGGGCGGCCATTCGAAACCTGTTGGCGGCGTCAGCCCGCCATCCGCTGCTGTTGTTCATGGATTGTGACGGCAAAGTCAAGACTGGGGATTTCGTCCGTAGGTACCTGGAAGCCTCCGACGGACTTTCCGTCATTTGCGGTGGACG
>JBEAYO010000359.1:0-4270 GCA_041159285.1 Bacteroidota bacterium
AATCCAGGGAAACCCAGGCCGGCCTGCTGGCCTTTTTGAAGAACTCAGGCGGGGTGAAACCGGAGACCGTGCAGTCCTACTGGATTGCCAACGCGGTTTTTGCACACGCCAATAAAACAGCCATCGCCGAACTGAGCAACCGGGACGACGTGGCCTGGATCGGCCTCAACGGCAAGCTGGCAATGGAAGACGTCAAAACCCTGCCTCCCCCCGTGCCGCCCCTCACCCCCAACGGCCGGGAACCGGGCCTCGGCGTCATCAACGCACCAGCCCTCTGGGCCATGGGATACACGGGCTACGGACAGCTGGCCTTCACCAATGACACGGGCATCGACCCGACTCACCCCGCCCTGGAGTCCAGGTACCGCGGCCTCTACGTGCCCCAAGAGCACACCTGGTTCCAGTTCGACCCCGCCACCATGGCCCAGGCCGACAGCTACCAGCCCTTCGACTGCGGAAGCCACGGCACCCACGTCAACGGCACCATCCTGGGACTCGACCGCCTCAACCACGACACCATCGGCGTGGCCTTCAATGCCCAATGGGTCGGCTCGGCCATCCTCTGCGGCATCGGCACGGAGGACAACGTCGCCGCCTTCCAGTGGTCCCTGGACCCGGACGGAGACCCCTCCACGACGGAGGACATGCCCGATATCATCAACAACTCCTGGTACGACCCGCAACTGGACACCTCGGACTGCTTCAGCATCTACGTCCTGGTGGAAGAAGCCATGGAGGCAGCCGGCATCGCCGTCATCTTCTCGGCCGGCAACGCAGGGCCCGGCGACATGAGCATCACGCCGCCCCACAACATCAACATCTCGGAAGTCAGCGCCTTCACCGTGGGCGCCCTGGACGGCAACGGCACCGCCCTCCTGATCGCCGGCTTTTCGAGCCGGGGACCCTCCGCCTGCGGCGGCGACAGCTCCATCTTGATAAAACCGGAAGTGTCGGCCCCTGGCGTCAGCGTCCGCTCCTGCACACCCGGCAACACCTATGATTACTTCAGCGGCACCTCCATGGCCTCCCCCCACGTCAGCGGGGCGATTCTGCTGTTGAAGGAAGCCTTTCCCAATCTGACGGGCAAGGAGCTGAAGACGGCCATTTACCATACCTGCACGGACCTGGGCTTCCCCGGGGAAGACAACAGCTACGGCATGGGGGTCATCAACGTGCTGGCCGCCTTCAACTACCTGGTCAACGCCGGCCACGTGCCGGTGTCGCCATACGTAGCCAACGACATCCTCCTGGTGGACATGAAGCTGTCGCCTTTCTCCTGCGAGGAGGAAGTCCTGCCGCTCATCTTCGTGGAAAATGCCGGCACAGACACGATTTACTCCTTCGAAGTGGCCTATGATGCCGGCGCGCAGCAGCAGCTGTGGACCTGGACCGGCGTGCTGGCCCCGCGGGAGCGCATCCAGCTGGACCTGCCCGCCCTCGCCAGCATCGCCGGCACGCAAACCCTGACGGTGCGGCTGGCCAATCCCAACGGGCTGGACGACGACCGCCCCCTGAACAACCTGCTGCGAAGGAGCATCTTCGTCACCCAACGCGAGCGCTTCCAGGCCGGCGTGGCCGCCCTCTCCGGGACTGTCTGTGAAAACACCTCCGCCCTGCTGCGGGGCACCTACACCGACCCCGGCACCGTGGAAGTGCAATGGTACGACACGCCCGTCGGCGGCACGCCCGTCGGCGAAGGACTGGTGTTCGCGACCCCACCGCTGCAGCAAAGCCAGAATTACTACGCAGAAGCAACCTATACCGTGCCCCTGGGGCTGAAAGACAAAACGGCGGGCGTATCGCTCCTCACCGATGAGCAGGACGAGGGAATCAGGTTCACAGTGAACGCCAACATCCGGCTCAAATCAGTAAAGGTATATTCAGAAGCCAGCGGCGCCCGCGCCATCGTCGTGCGCAACCCCGCCAACGAGACCGTCTTCCAGAAGATCGCCTTCATCAACCAGATCGGCGAGAACAAGGTGAACCTGGGCTGGGACATAGCCCCCGGCGAGTACAGGCTCGTCAAGGCCCTGGGGAAGCCGCTCTACCACAACGAGGACGGCGCCAGCTACCCCTATGAGATCGAGGGCGTGATGGCCATCACCGGCTCCACCGCCTCACAGGCGGATTCCTGGTACTACTTCTACGACTGGGAGATAGAATTCACGGAGCCCTGCGACCGCACCCCCGTGCCGGTGACCGTCGTCCCGGGCAGCGGAGCCCCGGCGGTCGGCTTTGCAGTGTCCAGCGACAGCATTGACCTGGCGGACAGCGGCGTGGTGGAGTTTTACGACAACTCGGCCGACGACGTGGTGAGCTGGCACTGGGACTTCGGGGACGGCAACGGCAGCGAGCTGCCCAACCCGGTGCACACGTACGCCGCCCCCGGCCATTACGTGGTGAGCCTGGCGGCTGCCTCCGGCGAAGGCTGCACCGCCTTTGCACTGGACACCATCCACGTGGTGAAGACGGAGGTCAGCGGCACCAGCGCGGATGCCGTCGCGGAGGACGAGGTGGCGGTGTTCCCGAACCCGGCAGGCGACCGCCTGGCGGTGTATCCGCAGTTTTCGACCTTCCGGCCGGTGGTGGTGCGCCTGGTGGATTTGACGGGCCGGGTCATGCGGGTAGTGGATTTTCCTTTTGTGAAAACGGATGCCCTGGAAATTGACCTCTCGGGGCTGCCCGCAGGTGTTTACCTGTTGTCGGTGGCGACGGAGGGGCGGCATTGGGTGGAGAAGGTGGTGAAGATGTGATGGGGGGCGGGCTTTGGAAGACGTAATTCATTCCGCCACGATGTATTTGGCGGCGGAATGAATTCTACCCTCAGGCAATACTTCCTTTACGGTCGAATCCGGGCTGCGCCCCTGGAGAGCGGAATGAATTCCGCTCTCCAATAAACCCTCCTTTCCGGTCGGTGCCTGCGAGTGTACCTCCCCCCCTTACAGACAAAATATGCAGCTACAACTCTTTGATTGAGTGTGTAACTATCAGGAAATTAAAGGGTTGAACTTTGTGTCAAATTGCAGGAAGTTGACATTCATATTTTGTTTATCTACTGTTATGTAAATGAAAAAAGCTATTGTCATAGGAGCAACAAGTGGAATTGGCAAATCATTGGCTGAGGTGCTTTTACGGGAAGGTTATTGGGTAGGAGTAACCGGCAGGCGCGAAGAATTATTCAAATCCATACAGACACAAGCGTTGAGTAGGATAGTCTTTAAAAAAATGGATGTTCAGGATTTATCAACCATAGAATCAATATGTAATGAATTGGTTAGTCAGATGGGGGGATTAGACTTATTGATTATTTCAGCTGGTATCGGCGAGCAGAATAAAAATGTAAATTTTGAAATTGAGAACAGTGTAATCAAAACGAATATTCAGGGGTTTACGTTTATTGCTGACTGGACAATGCGGTATTTTAAAGAACAAGGTTATGGTCATCTCGTTAACATTAGTTCTATTGCTGGAATTAGGGGGAATGGAATTGCCCCATCCTACAATGCGACAAAAGCATATCAAATAAATTATTTAGAGGGGTTGAGAATAAATGTAAAGGACTATGGTTCAAATATTACGGTGACTGATGTTCGTCCTGGATTTGTTGATACTGCAATGGCGAAAGGTGAAGGTCTTTTTTGGGTAGCCCCAGTTCAAAAAGCTGCTGAACAAATATTTGAAGCCATCAAGCAAAAGAAACAAGTCGTTTACATCACAAAGAGGTGGAGATTAATTGGCCTCTTATTAAGAATAATGCCCTTTTCAATTCTTAAAAGGGTTTAAATAGACGTCCCTGATAAACAATATATCAGACCTCCTGTAACCAGGTCAAATCCGGTTTTGAAAAGAAAAAGCCATATCTAGTGCTCCAACGTGGCTGCAAGCGGCTCTCAGCAAGTTCAAAATAAGCACCCTGAGTTCCCTAAGTCACATTTCCAGCCTGCTGCGGAACAAATCGCCGTTATCATGGGTAATTTTCCCAACATTTCTTACAGTTTTTGATGCCCATTATTGAATAATCGTGGGGGAAATACGACAAATTCTTGATATTTAATAATTATAAGGCGTTGAATTTCTTTGATTTTTGAGGGGATTATATTGTTTATCAGGGACGACTATATAAGAGTCCCAGGAAACAATAGTCCGTGAAACTTTCAGCGCTCAAGCAATTGCCTTAACGCCGAAATTCCTGATATAAAATATGCCCGGATGATTTTTTAGCGGGTCTGCGGTTTTCCCAAACACGCAAAAATTCTCTCCAGCATCAGTT
>JBEAYO010000360.1:0-4267 GCA_041159285.1 Bacteroidota bacterium
GCTGGTTCGAGTTGCTCCTGCTTTTTTTCGGCATCTCCCTGATTTTGAACATCTTCCGCTTCCGGATGATCCGGCAGCAGAAGTGGACGCTGTTTGTCTTTCACATCTCCATGATTGTGATCCTGCTAGGAGCCGGCGTGACGCGCTATGTGGGTTACGAGGGCATGATGGGAATCAGGGAAGGCAGCAGTTCCAACGTATTTCTTTCATCGGAATCGTACTTGCAGTTTGAGCTCCTAAATGCAGGAAAGCGCTTCGCCTTCAGCGAGCCGGTTCTGTTTTCCACGCTGGGCGACAATCACTTCGAGCAATCCTACCTCATCGGAGGAAAGGAACTGAAGTGCCGGGTCAAGCGCTTTGTGCCCAATCCTGCCGAAACCATGACAGACGACGACAACGGCGTCCCGATGCTCAAGGTCGTCATTGCCGGCATGAACGGCCGGGAGGAATACCTGGTGAAATACCGCGACAAGGTCAACATCTACGGCACCTTGTTCAACTTTGGCAACCCGGAGGAGGCAGGCGCCTTCAATATCAAGTACGAGCGCGACAGCCTTTACTTTATGGCA
Organism: Bacteroidota bacterium; assembly: GCA_041159285.1. GTDB lineage: Bacteria > Bacteroidota > Bacteroidia > Chitinophagales > Saprospiraceae > UBA6168. The sequence continues at coordinate 570 of JBEAYO010000360.1, forward strand.
CCCACGGCATTTACCCAGATGGTGATGGCTACCCAGCAGCAGGACACACTGCCTCCCGGCTCTTACCATCCCCTGATGTTGCGGAGCATGTACGCCAGTGGCTCCCAGCGCTTTGTATTCGGCGCCTTCAGTCCGCACGCAGTCGCCATCACCGAGTCCACCTCCGAGAAGATGACCAGCACCAGCAGCGGCGGAGTGGAAATGGTGGTCAGTTACGGCGGTGAGGAGAAAGAGCTCTTCCTGATCGGCAGGCAAGGAGCGGAAGGCCGCCCGGGCATCGCCACTTTTGGAAACAGCAGCCTGGCCGTGAGCTACGGGGCAAAAAAAATCGAGTTGCCCTTTGCCATCCGGCTCAACGACTTCATCATGGAGCGCTATCCCGGCACAGAAAACGCCTCCTCCTACGCCAGCGAGGTGACCCTGCTGGACAGCCGCAGCAATCTGGAGCGAAATCAGCGGATATACATGAACAACATCCTGAATTACGGCGGCTACCGCTTTTTCCAGTCCTCCTTTGACCAGGATGAACTCGGCACCTACCTCAGCGTCAACCACGACGCCTGGGGAACCTGGATTTCCTACATTGGATACGCCCTGCTCACCCTTGGTATGGTCATGACTTTCTTCAATAAAAACAGCAGATTCTTACAACTGGCAGAAAATCTTCGCAAGATGAGACAAACGCAGCAAATCTGGGCAGCGCTGTTGCTGACTGCAGCGATGGCCGCCGCCACCCCTGCCGTTGCCGAAACCACGGTTCCACCGGCAGTTGACAAGGAACACGCCGCCCTCTTTGGCAAGGAGGTCTTGATCCAGGACCACCGGGGCCGCCTCAAGCCCATGAATACCTACACGGGGGAAATCATGCGCAAGCTCTCCCGGAAGGAAAGCTATGAGGGGCTCAGTTCCGATCAAATCATATTGAGCATGGCGGCAAACCCAAAGGACTGGTATCACGTGCCGCTGATAAAAACCGGCAAGCATGAGCAGATCCGGAACCTGTTGGGCATATCCGGTGACATGGCTACTTACGCCGACTTTTTCGAGCCGGGCGGCGAGTACAAGCTTCGGGAATATGTCCGCGATGCGTACAATGTGCCCCAGCGGGACCGCGGTGTTTTTGAGAAAGAGCTGTTGAAGGTGGATGAAAAGGTGAATATCGCCAGCACGGTTTTTTCCGGCCGCTTCATGAACGTCTTTCCGGTGCCGGGAGACACCACGCATTCGTGGATGTCAGCGCTGGATGCCTCGCAGCAGCAGTACGGGGAGGGGATGCCGGGCAGCGGCATCATGCAGCAGTTTTACCCCGCTTATATGTCAGCGTTGAAAAGCGCCATGCAGCAGGGCAACTGGGAACTTCCCGGCCGCATGGTGACAGAGCTGAATTTATTCCAGCAGAAACACGGCGGGGAAGTGTTGATATCGCCTTCCAAGATCAATGCTGAATTATTGCTTAACAAGCTCGACATCTTCAACCGCCTGGGCCGCTGGTATAGTTTGCTGGCGCTGGTGTTCCTGGCCCTGATGTTCACCGAGGTTTTCAAGCCCGGTCTGAAGTTGGGAAAGGCGGGGAAGGCAGCGTACGGGCTGATGTTGTTTTGTTTTGTGATGCACCTGACGGGTTTGGGGCTGCGCTGGTACGTATCGGGCCGGGCGCCCTGGAGCAACGGGTATGAGTCCATGATATACATTGCCTTCACGACGGTGCTGGCGGGGTTGATATTTGCGAGGAAGACCTTCGGCGGCCTGGCGGCCACCACGGTGCTAGCGGCCACGATTTTGCTGGTGGCAGCCATGAACTGGATGGATCCGGAGATCACGCCCCTGGTGCCGGTGTTGAAGTCGTACTGGCTGATGATCCACGTGTCGCTGGAGGCGGGTAGTTACGGATTCCTGGTATTGGGTGCCATCATCGGCATGTTGAATTTGATCTTCATGATTTTTGCCAATGAAAAGAACGGCCAGCGGGTGTACCGGATGGTGCAGGAGATGACCTGGATCAGCGAGATGACGCTGATTGGAGGCTTGGTGATGATCAGCGTGGGGACTTATCTTGGCGGAGTGTGGGCGAATGAGTCCTGGGGCCGTTACTGGGGTTGGGATGCCAAGGAAACCTGGGCGCTGGTGACGATACTGGTGTACTCCTTCATTCTGCACATGCGCTTCATACCTCCGCTGCGGGGGTTATATGCTTTCAATGTGGCGACCTTGTTCGGTTGGGCCTCGGTTGCCATGACCTATTTCGGGGTGAACTATTACTTGTCTGGTTTGCACTCTTACGCTGCCGGGGATCCGGTTCCCATTCCGCCTTCGGTGTATTGGACCGTGTCGTTTCTGGTTGCTGTGAGCCTGCTGGCCTGGTGGCGTTACCGGCAGTACTGGAAAGGAAAGCCGTCGGGAGTGCGGATGGCGGCGTAGGGCGGAGGCTGTCTCAAAAGCCCCGGCGTGTATTTAAGATTCGTTCCACCGGTGCCTATTAACCCCGCCAAAGGGCGTTCGGAATGCCCTGACATCCCCCTTCCGCTGCGGTTTGACGCGCCAACCCGCCGCGGAAGGGGGTAGGTGGGGTTGTGTGAAAAGTCCTTGCGGCTGGTTTCGCAGGTGCTGCACTGCTTTCCCAAAAGGTCGCTCGGCGGCGCCCCGCGCTCTCTGCATGGGGCTGCACTGCGCCCCGAGCGATTTTTACACAACCTCAGGAAGGGTTTTTAGGGAGCGGGGCGAAGTCCCGCGCCCTTTCCGGGAGGCCAGCGGCATCTGCAAGAGTTGCCAAACGGTTACTATTTTTCTCCAGCCAGTGCTGCCGTTTTTTTGGTGATTTTTGTCAATAACTCCTGTAATCAGATGGTTATAACCAACAAGAATTAAAATTAACTTTGAAATAAGCCCCAATGTCATAGATTTGTAAAAATTGTTTTTCACCAATTAGAACGGGATTTTTTGCACCGTCTGTCATTACTCTTGTTGCTCATGGGTTTTGTGACTGCGGCTACAGCACAAAGCCCTCATGGACCAGCTTTTACGATAAACTGCGCCGCCTGTCACTCCCCTGAAGGCTGGACAATCCATGCCGATCTGTCACCAGATTCCCCCAAGGCGAAAAAATCAAGGACAACAGGGCTGGTCATCCCAGTCGACACCAGCCATTTCAACCACAACAAGTCCACCTCCTTCCGGCTGGAAGGAAAACACGCCCGGACAGACTGCAGGGACTGCCATGGCAACCTGGTCTTCTCCGAAGCCGGCAGTGCCTGCATCGACTGCCACACCGACATCCACCAGCAGAGCGTGGGCTCAGATTGCGCCCGCTGCCATACCGTGAATAACTGGCTGGTTGACAACATTCAGGAACTGCACTTTGACAATGGATTCCCGCTGACCGGCGTGCACGCCGCTGTGACCTGCAACGACTGTCACCGTGCGGAGAACAACCTGCGGTTTGACCGGATTGGCAACGACTGCGCCAGTTGTCACCTCACGGACTTCAACCAGACGAAGAATCCCAATCACAAGGACGCCGGATTTTCAACCAATTGCCTCGACTGCCACGATGCCAACACCCCCGGCTGGCAAACGGACCAGGTCAATCACGACTTCTTTCCGCTGACAAAAGGGCATGAAATCGCAGACTGCGCGCAGTGTCACACCGGCGGCAGTTTCACCGCCACGCCGAATACCTGCTTTGCCTGTCACCAGCCCGA
>JBEAYO010000361.1:0-4261 GCA_041159285.1 Bacteroidota bacterium
AGAATAGCGAAAACAAAAGGGGGTATAGCTCAGCTGGCTAGAGCGCTTGCATGGCATGCAAGAGGTCGTCGGTTCGACTCCGACTATCTCCACTTTTTTCTCCTCTGACGCCCGCCAACCGGCCGGTAGCAATTTTTCAAACCAAAAAAGCGGTTTTTTTTAGTTTCAGTTGCCACAGCACCTGCTGTACTGGCATTTACCCCACATTCCTGTCGCTCCATACAGCGTGCCTGCACAACCTTACAACCTCGGGTCAACATCCTCGCTCTCCAACGCCAGCACCCCGAACACGCTCTCGTGCACCCGCCTGAGCGGCTCCCTGGCCACAAACCGCTCCAACCCTTCTACCCCCAGGGCAAACTCTCTGAGCGCCAGCGACTGCTTCCTGGAAAGCCCCCTGTCCTTCAAGCGCTCCAGGTTCCCGGGCGCGTCATATTCCGGACCGTAGATGATCCGCAAATACTCGCGGCCCCTGCACTTCACCGCCGGCTGCAACAACCCCTCCGAACCGTACGCGACAAAGTCGTACGGCTTTACCACCATCCCCTCCCCACCCTTGCCTGTCAGCGCCAGCCACCATTCAACCGCTTCATCGAAACTCGCGCGGTCCTCCAGGTCGACCACTTTGTAAGGCGTCGCCAGGAAAAGCCTGCGGTCCCCTTCGCATATACCGGCGATGGTCTGCATGTGCCACTCGTGGGGCTTGTCCACATGGACCTTCCCCTCGGTGGCCAGCACATGAAAGGGGGCCAGCTTGTAGTCGTACAGGCTGTTGACCGGCCAGCAATAATGCTGATAGGCGCTGATGTATTTGCCGATGGCGGCGTTCTTTGCAGCTAATTTCTGGAAATAGGGCGCTGCATCCGCTATGCCCCGGTCCAGCGCCGTGCGCAGGGCCTTTTCAACAAGCGGTAGGGCCGCCCCCGCTGCTGCCCCGACGGCAGCGTACTGCTCCTGCAGCAGCTGCTGCGCCTTGGCCGACCAGGGCATCAGTTCGGCGTCCAGACAAACCCAGTCCGTGTCGAACTCCTGCCAGAAACCGGTGTTGTCCAGGCATTGCCGGACCCTGCCTATGAAGGCCTGCTCCATGCCGGCGTCGTTGAAGAAACTCCTCCCGGTGCGCGTGTAGCAGACACCTGCGCCTTCGCCTTCAACGCCAAACCGACTGACAGCTGCCTGCTCGTCTTTGCAGACGACGAGGACAGCCCTGGAGCCCATGTGCTTTTCCTCGCAAACCACTTTTTCAATGCCCCTTTTCTTGTAGTAGTTCAATGCCTGGGCCGGATGCTCCAGGAATTCCGGCAATTCACTGGTGGCACAAGGGGACATGGTGGGGGGCAGGTAAATCAGCCATTTCGGATTGATGGCAAAGCGACTCATCACCTCCAGGGCGGCAATCGAGTTCTCCTCCCGGATGGTGATGTTGTCCCGCAGCCTCGTTTGGATGATTCGCTTTCCCGTGACATCCCCGATGTCCAGCAGGTCATCCTGCTCCTGCTGGGAGCTCAGCTGGCTGCCGCCCTCGTCGAAATGCAGTGGCCTCACCGGCTCGTAGTAAACCCGCCTGGCCTTCACCGACACCAGTTCCTCCTCAGGATAGCGCAGGGCTGTCAGCTTCCCGCCAAAGACGCATCCCGTGTCAATGTCTATGGTCTTGTTCAGCCACTCCGGCTCTGGAACCGGCGTGTGCCCGTAAACGACCCTGGCCTTCCCCCGGTATTCCCTGGCCCAATTGTAGCGGACCGGCAAGCCGAACTCATCCGTTTCTCCTGTCGTCTCGCCGTAGAGGCAGAAGGCGCGGACCGCAGCCGAGCCACGTCCCTGCATGTCGGCCGTCAGCCCTGCGTGGGCCACGACCAGGTTCCCGTCGTCGAACACGTAGTGGCTGGTCAGGCCATACAGGAACTGCGACACGGACTGCCTGAAATCTGCCGGTTCCGCCTCGAGCTGCGCCACCGTCACCTCCAGGCCGTGCTTGCACTGCACGGGCTTCCCGCTCAGGAATTGCTGCAGTTTCACATCGTGGTTCCCCGGCACGCAATAGGCAAGCCCCGCGTTCACCATGCTCATCACTAGGCGCAAGACGCCCGGGGAATCCGGCCCCCTGTCCACCAAGTCGCCCAGAAACACGGCTTTCCGGCCAGCAGGTGCGGTCACTTCGAAGCCGAAATTGGCATCGGTCGCCTCGACCCGGCTGACGGTGTACCTGAGTTTTGCGAGCAGTTCCAGGAGTTCGTCCAGGCAGCCATGTACGTCGCCGATGATGTCGAAGGGCCCTGTCACCTCGCGCCGGTCGCTGTAGAGCCTTTCGCGCTGGATGGCCTGGACGGCTTCCACCTCCTCGACGGATTTCAGCACATAAATCTGCCTGAAGCCTTCGTGCTTCAGGTTTCTGACGGACTGCCTCAGTTGTTGTGCCTGCTGGCGTATGACACGTTCGCCGTGGTTCCTGTCAGTCCTCGCCTGGTTTCGCTCCTCGCACACCTTTTCAGGCAGGTCCAGGACGATGGCGGCCGGCAGGCAGTGATGGGCCCTTGCCAGTTCGACGATGGCCTGTCTGGATTCCCTTTGCACGTTGGTGGCATCCACGACGGTGAGCAGGCCGCTTTTCAGGCGCTTGCCTGCGATGTAAAACAAGAGGTCGAAGGCGTCTTTGGTGGCAGCCTGGTTGTTCTCGTCGTCTGACACCAGCGCCCTGCATTCGTCCGACGACAGGATCTCGGTCCTTTTGAAGTGTTTCCTGGCGAAGCTGCTTTTGCCGGAGCCTGAAACGCCGATCAGGACAACCAGTGACAGTTCGGGTACTTTAATTTCCATGGTTGAAAATTGCCATTTGTGATGGAGCACCGAGGCCTTCCTCCTCGTCTCCTATCGGTAATATCTGAACGTTGTAGCCGTAGGCCTGCCCTATGCGGGTTGCCCATTCCGCGAATTCGCGCCGCGTCCATTCAAAGCGGTGGTCATCGTGCCGCATGCGGCTGGTCTCGGGCTCGTCCCACACCGCGTTGTATTCCTTGTTGGGGGTCGTCAGCACCACTGTTCCCGGCCGGGCAAACTCGAAGAGCACCCTTTCGAAGGCCTTGAGCCTGCCCGGGTCCAGGTGTTCTACGACCTCCACCACGGCGGCGGCATCGAATCCCTCGAGTCGCTTGTCGCGGTAGGTGAGGGACCCCTGGAACAAATTGACGCGCTCCTTCTGCATGGGGGACATCTCGTTGAAATGAAGCCGCTCCTTGGCCTTCAGCAGCTCGCCGTAGGAGACGTCCATGCCGGCGATTTCCCGGAACTGCCCGTGCTTCAGCAGCTGCCTGATCAGCCTCCCTTCCCCGCAGCCCAGGTCCAGCACCCTTTCCGCGCCCGATTCCACCAGCTTCTCCGCCACGAGGTTGATGCGTTTGTCGTGGAGGCTTTCTTTCCGCTGCTGGCTTGCCGTCTGCTCCGCAGGGTCCTCCCCTGCTTCCCCTGGCTGCTTTGTCCCCAGTCGTTCGAGCGCCTGTTTGACCAGCGAGCTGAGGTTCCGGAGGTATCGGCGGACGATCTTCTCTTTTTCCGGGTGTTCCCTGAGCCAGCCTTCTCCTTTTTGCAGGAGCTTATTAATTTCATTTTCGCTGACGAAATAATGCTTGTCGTTGTCCAGGGCGGGTATCAGCAAGTACAGGTGGGAGAGCAGTTCGCTGACAGTGATGCGATGGGAAAGCGAGAGGGTGAAGTAGTCGCTTTGGCCCCATTCGGGGAATTTGTCATCCAGGGGGTGTCCGGTGAGCGCCACCTGGTAGCCCAGTGGCTCGAAGAACTGCCTGACCAGGGTTTCGCCCCCTTCCGGGACGGGGACTGAGGCGATGGTGACCTCGAGGGGGAATTTCACCTCTACCAGTTCGGGTCTGTCCTTGCAATTGCCGTTCATGGCCGAGGAGAATACTTTTGAGATGGCAGCGCTGAGGAAGGAGGATGCCACGTAGGGGCGGTCGTTGATGTAATGCCCGAGTGCGAAGCCGTCGCCCGACAGATTTTTCGCGCCCCGCACCATGTCTATGGGGTCGATGTCGAGCAGGAGGCTGACGGTTGTCTTTTCCTCGCTGCATTCGGGGTAGAAGACATGGGCTTTGCCGACTGACAACTCGAAGGTCTGGAATTTGTCGGGGTGCTTATGGAGCAGATATCCCAGGTCAGTTGCGGGTTGGTGGGTGGTGGATATGTTTAGTATCACTGTTTACTTGTTTTGCAAGGGGTGTTATTTTGTAACTGCTCAGCACCTCTTGCA
>JBEAYO010000362.1:0-4257 GCA_041159285.1 Bacteroidota bacterium
GTTACGGATCCTGAAGTAGGAGCCGTCCTCCAGGAATCGCGTGGAGGCGCGACGGTTGCCGTTGCGGTCGTCCACGCTGGCGATGGGGATGTCGGTGTCGGTGTTTTCCGGCGTCCATCGGTTCAGGATATCCCGGTAGGAGTTGAATCCGCGCAGCTGGGTTTCATAGGCGAAATTCCCGTACAGGAAGTAAATGTCATTCCCCTCCACGCCCTTGACCAGGGTGGAGAAGTCGAAATTGCCATAGTTCAGGTTGAGGTTGAGGCCATAGGTGAATTTAGGGAACGGACTTCCCACGTGCAGGCGGTCCTTGTCGTCAATCTTGTTGTCGCCGTTGATGTCTGCAAAGCGCACATCTCCCGGCCGGGTGAACTGCGACTGGAAGGGACTGGCTGCGACCTCTTCCTGCGACTGGAAAAGCCCCTCCATTTGCCAGAGGAAGAAAGAGCCCACCGGATAGCCGGCCTCCGTGCGGGTGAGCGGTCCGTCAGACAAGCCAAAACCGCCGGCGATCGGCTCACTGTCGGCGATGGAAAGCACCACGTTTTTGATGGAGGAGATGTTGCCGCCGAGCTGGTAGTTCAGTTTCCCGACGCGGTTCTTGAAAACCAATCCGATTTCGATTCCCTTGTTCTCCACGGTGGCGGCGTTGACAAAGGGCGGGCGGGCAGAGCCGCCGGCCTGTGGCACGGGCACCCGGACGAGGATGTCATCGGTTTTTTTGCGGAACAAATCAGTCGTCAGCGAGAAGCGGTCCTGCCAGAAGCTGAGGTCCATGCCGAGGTTGGTCTGGGTGCTGGTCTCCCAGCGAACATTGCTGTTGCCGGATTCCAGGATGCTGGCGCCGGTGGCGATAGATTCGCCGAAGACGTAGACGTAGTCACCGGTGCTGACCAGGGAGCTGAAAGGATAGATGCCGATTTCCTGGTTGCCGAGGCGACCCCAGCTGCCCCGGAATTTGAGGCTTGAGATGAAGTCGATGGATTGGAAAAAGGGTTCGTTGGAGACATTCCAGGCCAGGGAGAGAGACGGAAAGTTGCCCCAGCGGTTGTTTTTGCCGAACCTGGAGGAGCCGTCGCGGCGCACGGCGGCGTTGACCACGTAGCGGTTTTTGTAGGAATAGCCCACTTGTCCGAACCAGGACAGCAGGGCCCATTCCGTGGCGATGCCTGAGACGCCGAGGTTATCGATTTCCAGGGGGATGCTGGCATCCAGGTAGCGGAACAGCGGGTCCGTGCGCCGGAAGTTGTTAGCCGAGGCGCCGAGGTAGTCCGTGTGGTTCTGGATGGCTTCCATGCCGAGCAGGGTGAAGACGCGGTGCCCGCCGAAATCGCGCTGGAAATCGAGGGTGTTGTTCCAGACCAGGTTTTGTTCGAACACCCGGCCTTCGTTCAGGGAGGTGGGGTCGTAGATGGCCTGGGAGAGCCGCTCCTTGAAGAGCTTCTCGCGCAGGAACTGGAAGTCGCCTCCCAGGGTGGTCCGCGCCTTGAGGCCCTCGAAGAGCGTCAGTTCTGCGAAGACGTTGCCAAAGATTCGGTAGCGCTTCTGGTTCCAGTCGGTGTTTTCCACGAATACCAGCGGGTTGGCGTTCCCGTCGCCGTAGAGCACGGGGTCGCCCAGTTCAGCCGAGACGTTGACATATCGGCCGTCCTCGTAGCGGATGGGAAAGACCGGGGCGGCGATGAGCGTGTAGCGGATGCCGCTGAGCTCGTTGCCGGGGCCATAGCCATCGCCGGAGCCGTTGATGACGTCGCGGTCGGTATGGGAGAACACCAGGTTGTTGCCCACGCGGAAGCGTTTGTTGCCGATGTCGCCGTTGAAGCGAAGCTGGTATTTGTCAAATCCCTGTCCCTTGTAGATGCCATCCTGTGTGAAATATTCCCCGGAGATATAGTAGCTGCCGTTTTCGCTGCCGCCGCGGGCGGAGAGCGAGTAGCGCTGCATCGGGGCCGGGTTAAAGAGCAGGTCCAGCCAGTCGTTGTCCGGCAGGCTGTCCAGGATGGACAGGTCGTAGAGCGGGAGTTGGTTGGCAGGGTTTCTCAGCGCGTTGGCATTGGCGATGCCCTCGTTGCGCATGGTCAGGTATTCCTCGGCATTGAGGAGTTCCGGCAGGTTGACCGGTTCCTGGATGCCGCCGTAGGCTTCGAATTCAAAGACCGGCTTGCCGGCCTGCCCGCGCTTACTGGTGATGAGCACCACGCCGTTCGCAGCGCGGGAGCCATAGATGGCTGCTGCTGCTGCATCCTTCAGCACCTCGATGGAGGCGATGTCGGTCAGGGAGAACATATTGATGCCGCCGGTGGTGGGGACGCCGTCGATGACGTAGAGCGGGTTGTTGTTGCCCAGGGTGCCTACGCCGCGGATGCGCACCGCGATGTCATCCCCTGGCGATCCGGTCACCTGGGTGACGCTGACGCCGGGGGCTTGTCCCTGCAGGGCCTGATCGAGGCCGGCCACCACCAGTTTGCTGATTTCACCAGCCTTGACGGAGGTGATGGCCGCCGAGACATCGCTGCGGATTTCCCGGCGGTAGCCGGTCACCACGACTTCCTTCATGATTTTCGACTCCGGGTTGAGTGTCAGCTTGAGTTCCGGCTGTCCGTTCACCTGTATCTCCAGGGCCTCGAAGCCAACGTAGCTGACCACCAGGATTGCCTGCGGGGAGGCCACCAGCAGTTGGAAGTTGCCGTCCAGGTCGGTGGTGATGCCGTTGTCGGTGCCTTTTTCCAGCACGCTGGCACCTATGAGGGGCAGCTGGTCCTCGGCTGAGGTGATGCTCCCCTTGACGGTGAAGGGTTGGGCGATTCCGGTATAATGTATTGCTGAGAGAAGTAGAAACAGGATAAAAGTTTGTCTCATATATTGACCTGCTTTATAAGATTCCGGCAAAAATCCATAAAAACAGCAATATGCAATTGGTACTTTAATGTAAATAATTCGTACTTTTGTGAAAATTCCCTGAATTGTCAGGGGTAATCAAAAATATTGTCGGGCTGGCTTCGGCTCTGCTCAGCCACTGGTTCCGTTTGGCTTGCCGCCCTGGAAATCCCTTCCCTGCGGCACAGTACCTCTATTTGAAAAGGGCCTGTGGCCCGCCGAGCGCCCTTTCCGGAAGCTGTGCGGCACCGGCAGCAACAGCTGCAAGGACTTATTACACAACCCCAAGGGTTTTCGACTGAATGTATGACTAAAAACCACTGCCAATGAACATCTATCGCGAAATAACACCGCTCAAGTCGCAAGACGTATTCGTCGTGCTGGATTCCGTTTGCAACGGATTCGACTACCCCATCCACAACCATCCGGAATTTGAGCTGAACCTCGTGGCCGGCATGTCCGGCACGCGAACAGTCGGCGATTCCACTGTGCGCTACAATGACTACGACCTGGTGTTGCTGGGTCCCTATCTGTATCACAAATGGGAGGGCGACCGCCACCTGCAGGACAGCGGACAACCCTACCGAGTCATCACCATTCAATTTTCCATCGACCTGTTCAACGGCCAGATGTTTCAAAAGGAACAATTCCTCAAGATCCGGCAAATGCTGCGCGACGCCAGCAGGGGTATCTGCTTCCATGGCAAAACCTTTGAGGAGGCCATGCGCATCATGGTCTCCCTGACAGAGGACCGCGGGTTTACCAATGTCATCAGCTTCCTGCAGCTGATGGACCTGCTCTCAAATTCTCAGGAGTCAACCTTCCTGGCCAGCGAGGGCTTTTCACCCCAGGCCCTACGGGCAGGCAGCAATCGCATTCAGGTTGCCTATGCCTACATCCTGAAGCACTTCACGGATCCGGACCTTAAGATTGGAGATGTTGCCAGCCAGGTGAACATGAGCGAATCGGCTTTCAGCCATTTTTTTAAAAAATACGCCTTCCGCAGCTTCACCCAGTTCCTGGTTGACTTGCGCGTGGGCCACGCCTGCAAACTGCTGCTCGACACGGATGACACCATCGGCCAGATCTACCTTCAGTCAGGCTTTAACAACCTGGCGAACTTCAACCGCCTGTTCAGGAAGTACAGGTCCTGTACTCCCGGCGAATACCGCAAACGCTACCTTGAAAAAATGGAATTTGACTGGACGAAGCAAATCACGCCCTGGCAGTTCCTGCCTCCTGGAACCCGCATGGCCGAGAGCCTGAATCCGCAGTTTGCCTCGGCAAAGGTCACGCATAACTAAGGAATTCTCAAACTTACATTGCCTCATAGAAAAGGGCGCGGGGTGCAGCCCCGCGCCCTAAAAAACCCTTTCCGGC
>JBEAYO010000363.1:0-4254 GCA_041159285.1 Bacteroidota bacterium
TGCCACTCTTTGAAAAGGGCGCGGGGCGCAGCCCCGCCGAGCGCCCTTTCCGGAAGCCGTGAGGCACTGGTGCAACCAGCCGCAAGGACTTTTCAGGGTGCGGGCGCAGCCCCGCGCCCTTTTAGGGAGGCCAGCAGTATTTGCAAGAGGTGCTAAATAGTTACGGCTTTTTTACATCTTTTTTACTGGCGAGGCTTGGCGGGAGCAAGGGGTGTTTCCTAATTTAGCACTTTAATATTGCCTACAGTATGAAGCATTTCACCCTCACCGCATGCCTGCTGCTTGCCCTGGCAACTGCCTGCAACAACGGCACCACTAAAACAGGTCCGGATCCGGCTACCCTTACCTGGGTGGAAATCCTCCAGCAGGCAAAGGGTAGCACCGTCCACATGATGATGTGGCAGGGAGATCCTCTGATCAATGCCTACATGCAGGAATTCGTGGCGCCGTCCGTCCGGGAAAAATTCGGCATCACACTTGAAATCGCAGGCGGGCAGGGCAATGTCATCGTCCAAACTCTGATGAGCGAACTGGAGGCTGGAAAAAACAACAGCGAGCTGGACCTGGTCTGGATCAACGGCGAAACCTTCTACCAGCTGCGGGAACTGAACGCCCTGTACGGCCCCTGGACGGCTCGGCTGCCGAATGCCCGTTATGTTGACTTTGAAAACCCCTTTATCCGCTATGACTTCCAGCAGCCGGTCGAAGGCTTTGAATGCCCCTGGGGACATGTGCAGATGGCCCTGATCTATAACAGCGACCTGCTGCAGGACCCGCCCCGGACACGGGAGGAACTCGCTGGTTTTGTAAAGGCGAATCCCGGCAAGTTTACTTTTGACACCCAATTCACCGGACTGACCTTTTTGAAGTCGCTGTTGATTGATATCGCCGGCGGGCCGACAGCGCTCAGCGGACCTTTTGACGAGAAAAAATACCTGGCAGCCAGCCAGCAGCTCTGGGAGTATCTCCGGAGTATAAAGCCCTACCTCTGGAAAGCAGGAAAGACTTATCCCGACGGCATTGCTGCACTCCACCAGATGTTTGCCAACGGAGAAGTCTGGTTCACCATGAGCAACAACGACAACGAAGTGGACAACAAAGTTATCCAGGGCCTTTTTCCTCCTTCCTCGCGGGCTTACGTTCCCGATTTCGGCAGCATACGCAACACCCATTACACGGGCATTCCCAGGCTATCAACCAACAAGGCCGGCGCCATGGTAGTGGCCGATTTCCTGATTTCCCCGGAGGCGCAGTTGAAAAAGCAGGACCCCGCTGTTTGGGGGGATGGCAATGTGCTTGACACCCGGCTGCTGCCAGGTGATTGGAAACAGCGTTTCGACAGCCTGCCGGGGAGGCGCTATGCCCCCGCCTCCGGGGAGTTGCAGGCAAAGGCACTGCAGGAGCTGGCACCCGCCTACATGATAAGGCTGGCGAAGGATTTCAGAACCGAGATAATTGAGAAAGAATGAAGCGGCATCTCGCCAAGGTCCTCGGTTTGTCGCTGTTTCTATCCCTGGCTGTCCTGCCGCTGGCAGCCGGCCTGACATACGCGCTGCTGCACAGCACAGGGCTGGCAGGCCTGTCAGCGCAAGGCTTTACCCTGGAACACTGGAAAATGCTGATGGCAAGCACTGAGTTCTGGCAGTCCCTGGGCTTCAGCGCCTGGGTAGCCCTCTGCAGCATTTCTGTCGCCTTGCTGCTGTCGCTTGCCGCCGTGGTTCCAGGCCCGGAAAAATGGCGAAAAGGGCCTTTGTCCCGCTTGATTTACCTGCCACTGACCCTTCCGGCCATGGTCGTAGCCTTGCTGGCGTTTCAGCTGCTCTCTGGCGCCGGGTTCATTTCCAGGCTGTTTTTCCAAACGGGTCTGAGTGGTGGCATGGAGGATTTTCCGGAACTGGTGAACGATTCCCTGGGGATAGGCATTATCATATCGCACGTGCTGATGGCAACTCCCTTTTTTATCATTCTGTTTGCCAAGTTGTATCAAAGCGAGCGTCTGGATGCCTACAAGCAGCTGGCTGCCACCCTCGGTGCCAGTGCCGTGCAATGCCGCCGGAAGGTCCTGGTGCCTCTCTTGCTTCGCCGCGCTTTCCCAACCCTGGTGCTGTATTTCATATTTGTGATGGGTAGCTATGAAATCCCCCTGCTGCTCGGCAGCCAATCCCCTCAGATGATATCCGTGATGGCCATCCGGAAACTCCAGCGCTTTGACCTGGCAGACAGGCCCCAGGCGTATATTGCCGGGGTGTTGTACAGCCTCTTTGCGCTCAGTTGTGTTGCGCTGCTGCTGCGCCGTCGGACCGCCAATAAATTTTCAGCATGAGGAGCTTGTCAAGATACCTGCTGGCAGCGGCCATTGCCTTTCCCATTGCCTTCCTGCTGGTGCTTTCCTTTGGGCAGCAGTGGCGGTACCCGGCCCTGTTGCCCCAGGAATGGACCCTCGGGCATTGGACCCGCTTGTTCCAGGCGGGCAGCGGGCTGGGTCAGAGCCTGGTTTACTCGCTGCTGCTGTCGGCCGGCATGGCATTGGCCGGTACCAGCCTTGGATTCCTGACGGCAAGGCAACTTGTCCGGCACCGCTGGTGTCAGTATTTGCTGGTTCTGGCCTATTTTCCTTATGTGCTGGCACCAGTTATTCTGGCTGCCATTCTGCAATATTATTTCATACGGTTCGGGCTGGCCGGCAAGTTGGCCGGCGTCATGGTGGCCCAGCTGTTTTTTGTATATCCCTTTGCCGTCATTTTCTTCTTTGGTTTTTGGAATGAGCGGATGCTGGCACTGGAGCAGTTGGCGGCCACGCTGGGTGCCACTGCATGGCAGCGGCTCAGCAGGGTGTTGCTGCCAGCGGCAAAAGGGGCATTGGCAGTCTGCTTTTTCCAGACATTCCTGATTTCCTGGTTTGAGTACGGGCTGACGGCACTCATCGGCGTAGGGAAAATACAGACCCTGACGGTAAAGGTCTTTCAGTACATCGGCGAGGCCAACTTGTTTCTTGCCGCTTTGGTAAGTCTGCTGCTGGCAGTGCCCCCCGTGCTGCTGCTTTGGGTGAACAGGCAGGTGCTTTTTAAATAGACTTGTTGCGACGCCCGATGCGCGAAAACTTTAATTTTGCACCCATGAAAAAAAACATCGCTATCACGCTGCCGGCTGAATGGGCACCCCAGCGGGCTGTTCAACTCACCTGGCCTCACGCTGACACCGACTGGGCGCCCTTGCTCGAGGATGCAGAGCGTTGCTTTGCGGACATCGCCAACGCCATCGCAGCCCGGCAATCCCTCTTGGTGGTTTGCCGGGATGCGGATGCAGTTCGTCCGATGATTCATCCTCATTTATGGGAGGCTGTGCGTTTTGAGGAAATAGACAGCAACGACACCTGGGCTCGGGACCATGGCCCCATCACGGTTTTCGAGGATGGCCATCCGATGCTGCTCGATTTCAAATTCAATGGCTGGGGTTTGAAGTTCGCTGCCGACAAGGACAACCTGATTACGCGGCAGTTGTTTGAGCGCAACTGCTTCCCGCCGGATACCAGCTACTTGAATTGTCTCAACTTTGTGCTGGAAGGAGGAAGTATTGAATCTGACGGTTGTGGCACCCTGTTGACCACCTCGGAATGCCTGCTGTCGCCCAACCGGAACGGGGCTTTCTCCAAAATTGAGATAGAGGTGGAACTGAGACGGTATCTGGGTGTTGAGCGGATACTGTGGCTGAACAACGGTTACCTGGCGGGCGACGACACCGACAGCCATATAGACACCCTGGCGCGTTTCTGCGATGAGCGGACGATTGCGTATGTTCGCTGCACTGATCCGGAGGATGAGCACTTTGAGGCGCTGTCGCGCATGGAGGAAGAGCTTCGGGCATTTCGCCAGGCGGACGGCAGTCCCTACCGGCTGGTGCCGCTTCCGATGGCGGAGGCTGTGTATGAAGAAGAGGGGCAGCGGCTGCCGGCCACTTATGCCAATTTTCTGATCATCAATGGGGCTGTATTGCTTCCCTTTTATGATTCGCCGCTGGATGCTTTGGCGCTGGAGGTGTTGCAGGCTGTTTTTCCGGATCGCGAAATAGTGGGCATCGACTGCCTGCCGCTCATCCGACAGCACGGTTCCCTGCATTGTGTGACGATGCAATTGTATTGATTGTCAGGTTGGTATTCGAACCCCGAGGCTGCCTTAAAATACCCGGTGCGCTCTTAAAATATTTTTTGCCGGTGCCAATTGCCTCCCGGAAAGGGCGTTCTGCGGGCCATAGGCC
>JBEAYO010000364.1:0-4240 GCA_041159285.1 Bacteroidota bacterium
TTTCGAAATACTGGGCGTGAGCCCCGACAGCGCTAAAAAGCACCAGGGCTTCATCCGCAAGAACAACCTTCCCTTCCGCCTGCTCGTCGACGAGGACCTGAGCGTAACCAAGGCCTACGGCGCATGGGGAATAAAAAAAATGTACGGCAAAGAGTATGAAGGACTGCTGCGCACTACCTTTGTCATCGACGGGCAGGGTGTCATCCTGAAAATCATCTCCCCGGTGGATGCCAAGAACCACGCGGCGCAGATTCTCGAAGCACTCGCCTGACATTTCACCAGCACTTGAGCTTATGAAACAACCAGCACTGCTTATCCTTGCAGCCGGCATGGGCAGCCGATATGGCGGCCTCAAGCAACTCGACGAAGTGGGAGGCGCAGGGGAAACCATCATGGATTATTCCATCTACGATGCCCTTCGGGCCGGCTTCGGGAAAGTCGTCTTCGTCATCCGGCGGGACTTCGAGTCGGCCTTCCGCGAAAAAATTGCCAGCCGCTGGGAAGGCAAGGCCAACCTGGCCTTTGCCTTCCAGGACATGGACGCCTTTGTACCCCCGGTGCCTGACCAGGTGGAACGCTCCAAGCCCTGGGGAACTGGTCATGCCGTGTTGGTTGCCAAAGATGTGCTGCAGGAGCCCTTTGCCGTCATCAACGCCGATGACTACTACGGCAGCGCCAGTTTCAGGAAAATGGCCGACTTCCTGATGAACCGTTGCCAGCCCACTCATTACGCCATGGTGGGCTATGTGCTCAGGAATACCCTGTCGGAAAACGGATCCGTCTCCAGGGGCATTTGCTCCATGGACGAGCAGCAGCTCTTGCGCAGCGTCACGGAGTGCACGGGCATCGAAAAAACGGAGGGCGGAATATTCTACAAGTCAGACAGCGGGGAAAAGCTGCCCCTGTCACCGGACGACCTGGTGTCCATGAACCTGTGGGGCTTCCATCCCCATATTTTCGAATTGTTGCAGCAGGGCTTCAATGATTTCGTGGCGAGCAACTCCGGCAATCCCAAAGCGGAGTTCTATATTTCCACTTTTGCCAACCACCTGATTGAATCCGGGAAGGCCAGCCTTTCCGTATTGCCCAACGATGAAAAGTGGTATGGCGTCACCTATCGCGAGGACAAAGACATGGTACAGGCTGCTTTCGAACAAATGACGGCATCAGGTACCTACCCCTCACCACTCTGGGGGTAGTACTAAACCGCAATTCGACAACCTGTTTTCATGAAAGAGATCATCAGTCAGTTTTTTGACTACTCTGGTTTTGTGCGATGCCAGCCCTTTGGCTCGGGCCATATCAACGACACGTTTCGCCTGGATGTGCGGAGCGAGGAGGGCAGCAGGCCCTGGCTGTTGCAGCGCTTGAACCACCAGGTTTTCCGGCAGCCCGACGTCGTGATGGAGAACATTCGACTGGTGGGCGAGTACCTGTCTGCCCAGCCAGCTTACCCCCTCCTGGTGCTTTCGCCCGTCCCTACCCTTGACGGGCGGCTGCTGCACCGGGACGACGCCGGCAATTACTGGCGGGTCTTTCCTTTTTTTGAAAACACCATCTCCTTCGACAGGGTCGAAACCCCGGAGCAGGCATTTGAGGCGGCCCGTGCCTTCGGCTGTTTTTCCCGGGCGCTCAATGGCATGGACGCCTCCAGGCTGAGGCCCACAATTCCGGGTTTTCACGATGGCCTCAGGCGCCTGGCCTATTTCAGGGAAGTCCTGGAAAGGGCGCTGCCGGAGCGCTTGTCCGAGGCGGGCGAGGAAGTGGCCGGCATCCTGGCAGAAAGCTCCATCTTTGAGGAGGTGGACCAGCTCCGCCTTCCCCTGCGGGCTATTCACCACGACACCAAGATCAACAACGTGCTCTTCGATGCGACTACCCGGAAGGCAGTCTGCGTCATAGACCTCGATACCGTCATGCCGGGCATTATTTTGTCGGATTTCGGCGATATGATGCGCACTTTCACCAATGCGGCGGGGGAGGATGAGCAAGACCTCTCGAAGGTATTCATGCAAGAGGATGTTTACCAGGCTTTGTCGGAGGGCTTCCTGTCTGAAATGGCCGATTTGCTCACTCCCGCAGAGCGGGAGCAGTTGCCCCGGGGAGGGCTTTGGCTGACGCTGATGCAGGCAGTGCGCTTTCTGGCGGATTACCTCGAGGGAGATGTGTACTACAAAACGGCTTATGCCGGTCACAACCTGGTACGCACGCGAAACCAACTGGCATTATTCCGTTCAATGAAAAAGGGCATAAAACACCGGGACATTTGAACGTTGTGGGTTGTCACAGCGTTAAATGTGTGTTAAAGGTGGTATTGAGCGGCGCTTTCCACGATTTTTTTGCAAAAAATCAAGGTTATTTACAAAGGTGAATGGCGTCTGTTGCCAAAGCCCTTTTTGAGACAGCTTCGATACTGAGACACGCAACAGCATGAATAAGAAAGTAATCTGGCTTATAATCGGACTGATGAGTGCCGCGCTAATTGGCATCGCGGGCATGCAGGTGAAGTGGATCATCGACACCCTTCAGGCCAATGAAGAGCAGTTCGACAACCAGGTCTTCAGCGTATTGAACGATGTGGCCGAAAAACTGGAGTACCAGGAGAACATAGAGGTGCTGCGCCATGTGGACAATGGCTTCGCCAGGGAGTATTACCGGGAGGACTTGCGCCAGCGCCTGGCGTCCGGAGAATTCCAGCTCACCCTGGAATCGGTCCACCAAACGGAAAGCCACCCCCACCTTCAGGAACAGCCGGCGATTGACCCCTCCCTCTACTCTGCCGTCTGTGACTGCTCGAGATGCCGGGCCGACCGCGTCAGGATCTTCGGGCAAATGGTCCGAATGAACAAAGACCTCAACCGCGCCCCCATCGTCAAGAGAATCGAGCTGGACCCGCTCCACAAATTCCTAAAGCAAGAACTTCAGAACAAAGGAATCAAAATCGCCTACCACTATGGCGTGTACGACAACCGCAGGAACAGCTTCGTCATCGCCGACGGCCGCTACATGGTAGAGGACAGTCGGACGCAACCCACCCTGGAAGGTTATAAAAACCTGTACAACAGCGAATACCGCGTCAATTTGTTCCAACAGGATGAAGTCTCCCCCGGCCAGCTGATGGTTTTTTTTCCTACAAAAAACACCTTCCTTTGGCGTTCCGTACTGAAAACCCTCCTCAGTTCTGTGCTTTTCATGGGCATTATTTTGTTCTGTTTCGCCTATACCATCTCAGTTATTTTTAAACAGAAAAAACTTTCTGAGATGAAAAACGATTTTATTAACAACATGACCCATGAATTCAAAACCCCTATCGCCACCATATCGCTGGCAGCCGACTCAATCGCAAGCCCCCATGTGGTGAATGCCCCTGACAAGATCCGCCGTTTCACTGACATCATACGGCAGGAGAACAAGCGCATGAACAACCAGGTGGAAAAAGTCCTCCAAATGGCTCAAATTGACCGGAAGGAATTCACCCTGAAGTACTCCGACGTCAACCTGCACGAAGTGATTACCAATGCCATCGAGTACATCAGCTTGCAGGTGGAGAAAAAAGAGGGTACGGTAACACCCGACCTGCGTGCAGCGCAGCCGGTAGTTCAGGGTGACCTGACCCACATCTCGAATGTCATCAATAACTTGTTGGACAATGCCAACAAGTACTCCCCGGAAAAACCGGAAATTTCCGTCTCCACGCGCAATCTCGGCAACGGAGTCGAAGTTATTGTAAGCGACAAGGGGATCGGCATGAACAAAGAAGCCAAAAAGCACATCTTTGAAAAGTTCTACCGGGTGCACACGGGGAATCTTCACGATGTCAAAGGCTTCGGGCTGGGGCTCAGTTATGTCAAAGCCATGATGGACGCCCACAAGGGCAGCGTAGATGTGAAGAGCGAACCCGGCAAGGGCAGCAGTTTCATCCTCTTTTTCCCCTTGGACTCCGAAAACGCCTGAAGCACACTACCGGATATTTTTGAAAAAGAATCCCTTCAAGGCAATAGAGCAATATCAAGGGATACTTGTTTGTCATATACGCGCGGGCGATTGCCGCGACCCACTTTAAAAAGGGCGTGGGGCGTAGCTCCGCGCCCCTAACACCCTCTCCCCCGCAGCCGGCGGGCGAGCCTGCCGGCTGCGGGGGAGAGGGTGTTAGGGCGGTCGGTGGGCCTTAGGGCCCGCCGCCCGCCCTTCCCGGAAGACAAACGGCGCTGAATCCCTTTGATTGTGAGGGGGGGGGGCA
>JBEAYO010000365.1:0-4238 GCA_041159285.1 Bacteroidota bacterium
GTTTGGCGAAGCCAAACCGCGGCAGAAGGGGAGTTTTAGGCGAGCGGGCAAAGCCCCGCGCGCCTTTTGCGATAAGGCGCTTCCGCCAAAGAGTCTTTTGAGGCAGCCTCAAAGGGAATTTTAGGTGCGCGGAGCCAGGCTCCTCGCGTCTCTTGCGATAAAGTGCCTCTTCAATGGGTCTTTTGAGGCAGGCGCTTTTAAGGGAAGAACCCTCGCGAGAGAGGCTTCTGTTACTGGAAGGTGTCTCACCATAAAAGCAAAACCATAATCATCTCTGCCATGCAAGTCAACAACATCATTGCCAGGCTGCTGACGCTCGCCGTCCTGCTTCTCCTTCACTGCACCCTCTTTGCCCAGGGCCTTACCTGGTCCAAGGACGGCAACAGCTATTACACCCGGGAAGAGGACGCCATCGTGCTGGTCACCCTTCCAGGCATGGAAAAGACCGCCATTATCAACAGCGCCGACCTCGTGCCCCCCGGCAGCACGACATCCATCGGAATGGAAAGCTTCCGCTTCAGTGCCGATTATCGCAAAGTCCTCATTTACACCAACAGCAAGCGCGTTTGGCGTCAAAACACCAAGGGCGATTACTGGGTACTGGACCTCCAGACGAAGAAACTGCAGCAACTCGGCCGCAGCCTTCCCGCCGCTTCCCTGATGTTTGCCAAATTCTCCCCCGATGGCAGCAAGGTGGCCTACGTCAGCGAGCGCAACATCTATGTGGAGGAACTCGCCAGCGGCAATATCAAGAAGCTCACCGATGACAAGGGTACGCCCAAGCTCATCAACGGCACCTTCGACTGGGTGTACGAGGAGGAGTTCTTCTGCCGCGATGGCTTCCGCTGGGACCCCGACGGCAAGAGCATTGCCTATTGGCAAATAGACGCCAACCAGATCAGCGATTTTTACATGATCAACAACACGGACTCCATCTACAGCCAGATCATCCCCGTGGAATACCCCAAGGTAGGCTTCCCGCCTTCTCCTGCCCGTGTCGGCGTGGTGGACATCGCCAGCGCCAACACCATTTGGATGAACGTCCCGGGAGACCCCCAGCAGCACTACATCACCCGCATGGAATACACGCCGGATGGGGAGGAAATTATCATCCAGCAGCTCAACCGCAAGCAGAACGTGAGCAAGCTCATGCTCTGTCATCCCGGCACAGGGGAGGCGAAGACCATTTTCGAGGAAAGCGACGAGGCCTGGGTGAGCACCATCAATGAGTGGTCGCGCGAGGTCACTGGCTGGGACTGGGTGGACGATGGCAAGCAATTTCTGTGGATGAGTGAAAAAGACGGCTGGCGGCATCTCTGGCTGATTTCCCGCAATGGCAAAAAGGAAACCCTGCTCACGGATGGCCGCTACGATGTCATCAGCCTGGATGCCGTAGACGAAAAGAACGGTTTCGTGTATTTTTCGGCCTCCCCGGCCAACGCCACCCAGCAGTACCTCTGGCGCGTGCAGTTCAACGGCAAGGGCAAGTTCGAGATGGTGAGCCCGCAAAACATGCCGGGAAGCCACAGCTATACCATTTCCCCCGGCGGCAAGTATGCCCGCTGGCGCTTTTCCAACTACTACACGCGTCCCCTGTCATCCTGGGTATCCCTGCCCAACCACCAGCCGCTGCCTGGCCAGCCCGATTTGACGAAGGGATTTGATGCCGCCGCCCAGGCTGCCTCCAAGGTGGAGTTTTTCAAGGTGACAACGGAAGAAGGGGTGGAAATGGACGGATGGATGATCAAGCCGGACGATTTTGACGCCACGAAAAAATACCCTGCCGTCTTCTATGTTTACGGGGAGCCTGCCGGCACGACGGTGGAGGATCGCTGGAACAGCGCCAACAACTTCCTGTACCAGGGCGACATGGCGGCTGATGGCTACCTGCACATCAGCCTGGACGGCCGCGGCACGCCGGCGCCGAAGGGGCGGGCCTGGCGGAAGGCCATCTATCGCAACATCGGCCGTGTAAACATCCGCGACCAGGCGCTGGGAGCCAAGAAGCTCATTGAGCAGGGTTACATAGACCCGGAGCGCGTGGCGGTTTGGGGTTGGAGTGGTGGTGGCTCTTCCACGCTGAACCTGATGTTCCAGTATCCGGAGATTTACAAGACCGGCATTTCCATTGCGCCGGTCACCAGTTCGCTCTTTTACGACAACATCTACACGGAGCGGTACATGGGCCTGCCGCAGGAGAATATGGAGGATTACGTGGCAGGGGCTGCTGTGACGCATGCCCACCGCCTGGAGGGTAATCTGCTGCTGATTCACGGCACAGCCGATGACAACGTGCATTTCCAGAACGCAGAGATGCTGGTCGATGAGCTGGTGAAACACAACAAACAGTTCCAATACATGGCCTATCCGGGCCGTTCCCACGGCTTGAGCGAGGGAGAGGGCACCTCGTTGCACCTGGGCACGATGTGCACCAAATTTTTGCGCATGCATTGCCCTCCCGGGGCAAGGTAATGGGCTGCATGCCGCCCTTGGGCGATAACTGACGGCAAATCCCGTTAAAGCAAGCGGTTGAAATCAAGGGATAACTGTATGTTTTTCGCTTCCTGGATTGTGTTAAAGCTTCAATGAGCTTCCCATTTTGAAAAGGGGCGCGGGGCACAGCCCCGCGCCCCTTTTCAGAGGCCAGCGGCATCTGCAAGGGACGTTAAACAGTTACCATTTTTTTGATTTTGCGAAGCCAAATCAAAAAAAATGGCATCCATTCAAAATGTTTTTTGGCGGCGCCGGCCGCAAAAGGTCTTTTGAGACAGCCTCCTCGGCAGGCCACGGGCCCGCCGAGCATCCTATCTGACAGGTGGGCAGCACCGGTGAAACAAGCCACATGAAATATTGAGACAGCCTCCACCACGGCGGTGCACAACATGGCCGCGCCGCCGTTCAGCCCTACCTGCGTTGCATCAATTCCCGCCAGGTCGTCAAAATGATTCCCTTTTCGGAGAGATATTGCTTCAATTCAGATGACAGCATCGCCAGCATGTCGGCGCGGCGCAGCGGTCCGGAGTCGGAGATGTGCGGAAACACCTCCGTCGTCGCAGAGCAGTGCATGATGACCATAGTCACGCCGGGCTGCAGTTGCTCAAAGGATTCCATGTACTTGCGGGCGTGTTCCCGCTGCAGTTCCTCATCCGACATGGCGTGGTTTTCCGGATACTGCCAGCCATAGCTGAAATTGTGGAGGTCGTCGAGCACCGGCAGGCCGGCATCCCAGAGCTGCTGTCCGATGGTGCGGGCTTGTTCCGCCGGCATGCCCATTCCCTTCAGCTGCTGGTTGATCAGGGTATTGTGCCCGCCCGGGAACATGACCGGGATCCGGTGCCGGATGCCGAACTGCAGGTAGCGCTCCAGGAAAGCCGGGGAACCGAAGGCCGAGCCCATGTGGGTGTCGAAGTGCGTGGGTTCGAAGCCCATTTTCCTGGCTCGTTGCAGCTGGCTTTCAAATTCCCGCGAGACATCCTCCGCGTTGGCGTGTTTAACCAGCTCCTCCACGCTGTGCCAGAGGCAGCCCTCCTGATCCAGCAAGTTAGGGGAGGAGGTGCCGGTGAGGGGTCCCCAGCGGTAATCCTTCCATTCAGCGGTGAGGGTCAGGTGCAAGCCGGCGTCGGTTTGCGGTTTGGATTGCAGGAAGTGGACGAAGCCCGGCGTCCAGGGGCAGGTCATCATCACGCTGACGGAGTTGGCGACGCCATCCTCCAGGGCGCGGATGGCGCCCTCGTTGGAGTCGTAGCTCATGCCGGCATCATCCACATGCAGGATGGCTACTTTTGCACCTGCCGGGTATCCCAGTTTTTCGGCATAGGTTTGCGTGCCCGCCCTGCCCGCCACCAAGGCGAGCAGAAAAATTGTCAACTGTATTTTTTTAAGTGTCATTGGATTGGGTTTTAGGTTATCTTTGTAGGGCTTGGGGTTTGAGAAGGTTATTTCGATGGAGGACTTTAAAAACCCTTTTGCGAGAGTCCTTCCCGTGAATAAGGAGCATGCCTCACAAGCCATCGTCATCTTTTCTGAAAATGCCGATTGGCCAGCGGAAAGGATGATTGGCGGGCTGAAGGACCGCCAATCACCCTGGAAATTCCCTTGAGGCTGCCTCAAAAGCCCCATCGCGCTTTTCAATTTTGTTCATGTCCTCCGGGAAGGGCACACGGCGGGCCGAAGGCCCGCCGTGTGCCCTTCCCGGAGTTGTGCAAAAAGTCCCCTGGGCGCAGTGCTCCTCTTTGAAA
>JBEAYO010000366.1:0-4224 GCA_041159285.1 Bacteroidota bacterium
AAAGACAACCTCAGGTAAAAAACTATTTGCATGTAACCTTGTTGCCGATACTAACATGTACACGCAATCAAAATACCGTTCAAAGCTTTACAGGGACTTCCGCAGCATACCCCCGGGAGAATGGAGATCCCTGGTCCGGTATTACGAAAAACATGAAAGCGGCATCCGTCAGCTGGACTTCGATGAATTTTTCGAGATGCTGGTAGCCTACACCAATGCGCTGTTCGAAACCGGTGCCTATGAAAAGCACCAGCTCATGTCGGACGCCGTTATAGAGGCCAGCATCATGAACAACATTGCCTCGCTGAACGGCCAGGACATCTACCGGCAGGTGCTTTTCAAAAAAGCAGCCTCCTGTTATCATACATCCAGGCTGGAGCAGGCCGACCATATCCTGCGGGAGCTCCTGCGCATCGACCCTGATGATCAAGATTCACTTTTTTTCCTCAAAAAGTGCGTGAGGAAGCTGAAGCCAGGCCTGATGCGCAAAAGCGTTGCCGCCAGCGTCGGATTATTCCTGCTGAGTTCACTCTTGGTAGCCCTGGAAGTACTCATCGTCCGCAATTTTTATGCAGAAAAAGCCTGGCTGTTGGAATTGCTCCGCAATCTTATCTTTGCCCTGGGGCTTGTAAGCCTGGCGGGAGGTGCCTGGCTCCATCACTGGCAGGCTGCCCGCACCGTAGAGGATTTCGTGTTGCAGCTCCGTCAGAGGCAGGCACCAAAGGTTTAAATCACATCATTTTACACCATGCAAGAAGGAAGCAAAGACTGGGAGCACATTCGTTCCGAGGAACTGATTGATCTGCGCCTTTTCAAGGCCCGAACCGATTACCTGATCAATCCCAACACGGGAAAGGAAGTGAAGGTGTACGTGCTCAGCGGCAACGATTCTGTCACCGTCCTGGCACTGACGAAAGCCGGCCATGCCGTGCTGGTGGACAACTACCGGTTTGGCACCCGGTCCTGGCTGCTGGAATTGCCGGGAGGAATGGTGGACGAGGGCGAGGATCATCAGCAATCAGCCAGGCGGGAGTTGCTGGAAGAGACCGGTTATGACGCCAGGGAGTGGCATTACCTCGGCTGCGTAGCATCGAACCCAGTCTTCATGGACAGCTTCGTTCACCACTACCTGGCGCTGGATGCCGAGCTGGTACAGGAGCCCGAGCTGGATGATGCGGAGGATATCCGGGCACGGGAGGTGCCACTGGAGGAAGTCCGCAAGATGCTGATGGACGGGCTTTTCCAGCATCCGCACACCGTGAGCGGGGTCTTGCGGGCCCTGCAGGTATTAAAGCGGATGTGAGAACCACTTTTTAGCCCGCCGCTGCGCTATGTGTACTTTGTTTCCTACCTTTGCAGGCTGAAAAAAGCGCCTCAGTACAAGGGGTGACACACATCAAATAAAGCTAAAAAATGTCTAAAGTCATGATCATCGGCGCCGGCGGCGTAGGCCGCGTGGTAGCCTTCAAATGTGCCCAGCATCCGGAGGTGTTCTCGGAGATCATGCTGGCCAGCCGCACCAAGAGCAAGTGTGATGTCATAGCCAAAGATGCCATGGCAGCCACCGGCCACCAACACATCACAACGGCAGCCATTGACGCCGAGGATGTGCCGGCTCTGGTGCAACTCATCCGTTCCTTCCAGCCCAAAATGATCATCAACGTGGCGCTTCCCTACCAGGATCTCACCATCATGGATGCCTGCCTGGAGACGGGGGTGCACTACCTGGACACTGCCAACTATGAGCCGAAGGAAGTTGCAAAATTCGAGTACTCCTGGCAGTGGGCCTACCACGACCGCTTCAAGGAAGCAGGGCTTCTGGCAGTCCTTGGCTGCGGTTTTGACCCAGGGGTGACAGGTGTTTTCACCGCACGCGCCGCGAAGCACCACTTTGACGAGATTCACTACCTGGATATTGTGGATGCCAATGCGGGCAGCCACGGCAAGGCCTTCGCCACCAATTTCAATCCGGAAATCAATATCCGGGAGATCACCCAGAAG
Organism: Bacteroidota bacterium; assembly: GCA_041159285.1. Taxonomy (GTDB): domain Bacteria; phylum Bacteroidota; class Bacteroidia; order Chitinophagales; family Saprospiraceae; genus UBA6168. The sequence continues at coordinate 2,002 of JBEAYO010000366.1, forward strand.
GGAAAATATTATGAAAACGGGCAGTGGATTGAAACGGAGCCGCATGCCATCCGCAAGGATCTCTATTATCCGGACATCGGCCCCAAGGCCAGTTACCTCATTTATCACGAGGAACTGGAGAGCCTGGTGAAGAATTTTCCGACCATCAAGCGCGCCCGCTTCTGGATGACCTTCGGGGAGGAGTACCTCACCCACCTCCGCGTCATTCAGAACATCGGCATGGCCAGCATTGAGCCCGTGAAATTCAAGGGAATAGACATCGTCCCGCTGGAATTCCTGAAAGCAGTGCTTCCCGACCCTGGGGAACTGGGGGAGAATTACACCGGGCAAACCTCCATCGGCTGTCGGATTCGCGGCATCAAGCACGGGAAGGAGCGGACCTATTACATCTGGAACAATTGCCATCATGCGGAGGCCTATCGTGAAACGGGTGCTCAGGGCGTGAGCTATACCACGGGTGTTCCGGCTATGCTGGGTGCCATGATGATGCTGACGGGCAAGTGGTCGGGCAAAGGGGTTTTCAATGTGGAGGAATTCAATCCGGATCCCTTCCTCGACCAGTTGGGTCCCTGTGGCCTTCCCTGGCAGGAGGTCTTCGACATAGACCTGGAGCTCTGAGCCTGGCAACCGCCTGGAGCCTGGTAAATGGTTGAGCAGCTTTTTCCGGTGCGCCTGGCCTTCGGGATGGGCAGCGCCTGTCTCAAAAGGCTCTGCAATCCGTTGTGCCGGTGCTGATAAGCTCTTGGAAAGGGCATTCGGCCGGCCGCAGGCCGGCCGAATGCCCCAAAATCCCCCTTCCGCCTCGCAAAGGGTCTTTTGATACAGGCTCCTGAGCGGGACGCCGAACCATTTTCACTCCAAGCTTATTACATTCAACATGACACAAGCATACGTGAACGTTCAAACCCCTGCCTTTGTGCTGGAGGAGCGGCTCCTCAGGAATAACCTGGAACTCATAGCCGGCGTTCAGCGCGAGGCCGGCGTCGAGATCATCCTGGCGCTGAAGGGCTTCGCCATGTGGCGGGAATTTCCCCTGGTGAAACAATATCTCAGCGGAGCCACCGCGAGTTCCCTCAACGAGGCCAGGCTGATTTACGAGGAAATGGGATGCAAGGCCCATACCTACGCCGTGGCCTACATGGAAGCTGAATTCTCCGACATCATGAAGTACAGCTCCCACCTGGTGTTCAACTCCGTCGCGCAGTACCGGCGCTTTTACCCGCGTGTGCTGGCGCATCCGGAGAAAATCTCCTGTGGCATCCGGGTCAACCCTGAATTTTCGGAAGTGACAACGGAGCTGTACAACCCGGCGGCTCCCGGCTCCCGGCTTGGAGAGGTGGATGCCGCCTTTGCCGGGGGACTGCCCGATGGGGTAGAGGGGCTTCATTTCCACACCCTGTGTGAATCCAGCAGCTACGACCTGGAGAAAACCCTGCAAGCCTTCGAGCAGCGCTTCGGCCACCTGCTCCCTCAGGTCAAATGGGTCAACATGGGAGGAGGCCATCTGATGACGCGCAAAGGCTACGATACCCAGCACCTGGTCAGATTGCTGAAGGCCTTCCGCGAAAAATGGAAGGTAGAGGTCATCCTGGAGCCCGGCAGCGCCATCGCCTGGGAAACAGGTGTGCTCGTCTCCACGGTGCTCGACATCCACGAAAGCCGGGGCATCCGCACCGCCATCATGGACATCAGCTTTACCTGCCACATGCCCGATACCCTTGAGATGCCCTACCGGCCCCGTATCACAGGGGCTTCTGCTACCAGCCTGGAGGGGAAGCCCGCCTGCCGCATCGGCGGGGTGAGCTGCCTGTCGGGCGATTACATGAAGGAATATTGGTTTGAGCGGGAGCTGCAGGTGGGAGACCGTCTGGTGTTTGAAGACATGATCCACTACACCATGGTGAAAACCACCACGTTCAATGGCGTCCGCCATCCTGACATCTGCATTTTGCAAGAGGACGGGAGCGTGGAGGTGGTGAAAAAGTATGGATACGAGGATTACCGCAACCGCTTGTCGTAGCCGTCTGGCGAGGCGTCCTTTAACAGGCCAGATACTTTTATCGTAACTGTTCAGCACTCCTTGTGGATGCTGCTTGTTTTCTGGAAAGGGCGGTCGGGGGTTGTGTAAAAAGTCCCCAAGGCTGGTTCCGCCGGGGCCGTACGGCTTCTGTAAAGGGCGCTCGGCGGGCCATAGGCCTGCCGAGCGCCCTAAAAACCCCTTCC
>JBEAYO010000367.1:0-4211 GCA_041159285.1 Bacteroidota bacterium
GCAACGCATTACTGGGTCGTTTGAGACAGGTTCCTTTCCAGAACTCCCGATGAGCCGGTTTAATCCTTTGTCGGGTAGTCCAGTATTTCAGTTTCCTTGTCCGCGTCTTTTGGCGGTTTACCGGGCTTTCCGAATAGCCGAAGGGCCAGTATCACAATCAGGAACACCCAGGCAATCGGGTAGGGGAGGATGAGGATTCCCCACCACCATGACAATTCGGAGGTGCCGCCAAAGCCACCCAGGGAGGACAGGAAAAACAAGAAGAATACGCCAAAGGCGATGGCGGCAAAGGCACCTGTGTACCATTTCCAACGTTCCTCCTTGTCGCGAAAAGTTGACGCGGCCAGCATCCCGCTGCCCGCCAGAATCAGGACAGAGCCCTCCATGGGGTCCAGCGCACCGATGAGCACGCACAGCACGCCTATCATGAAAAGCAGCCTGCTCCAGGAAATACTATCTTGCATCTCATTAAAGTGGTTTAGTAGTGCGAGATTCTCTCTTTTGAAAAGGGCGCGGGGCGCAGCCCCGCGCCCTGAAAACCCCCGGGGGTTTTCAGGGCGGTTATGTAAAAAAAGTCCTCTGGGCGCAGTGCCCCGCTTTGAAAAGGGCGCGGGCCACAGCCGAGCGCCCTTCCCGGAAGCCGTGCGGCACTGGAGGAACCAGCCGCCAGCGCTTTTTACACACCCCCTTCCCGTGGGAGTCAATCGGCACCAGTGAAAGGAATCTAAAAAGCGCGGGGGCTTTTTAGAGAGTCGCCTTTTAGAAAAAGGTGCATCGCAAAGGCGTCATTTACAGCGACACTTACTGTTACTCGCGATAGCCTCCCGTTCAGGAAATATACCCCTTCAATCCAAAGACTGAATCCTCAGGTTCCGCCACCTGACCTTGATGCCGCCACCGTCGTGAATCTGAAGGGCAATCATCCCGGCCGGCGCCTGACCAATCTTCTCGTCCTTGAGCGTAATCATCTGCGTGCCATTCAGCCAGGTAGTCACCTCCCCCTCGACGCAGCGGATGCGCATGGTGTTCCAATCATTCTCCTTCAGGGCCTCGTCCAGGCCGTCCGTCGGCTGGATGAGCCAGCCCCGGCCATAGCTCTCGTAAATGCCGCCAGTGTGAGACCCCTTGGGCGCCACCTCCGACTGCCAGCCCGAAATCTTTACCCCCTCAATGGAGGAACGGAAAAAGACGCCGCTGTTGCCATTCGCCTCCTGCTTGAACTCCAGGCTTAGGTCAAAGTTCCTGAACTTCTTCTCACTGCCGAGGTAGCCGTATTCCTTGTGGGGACCGCTTTCGCACACCAGCTCGCCGTTTTCGACATACCATTTTTCACGGCCATAGTTCACCCAGCCACTGAGATCCTTGCCGTTGAACAGCTCGATGGTCTTCCCGGCGCCAGAAGGAGAGGCACTGGCACCCTTGCGCGCCTGGCTGCAGGCAGACGAGAGGAGGAGAATGGCGGAGAATGCAACAAAAGAAAAGAGTGTTGTCTGTTTCATGCTGTTTTTTTTAAGTGGTAAAATTTCTTTGTCGTTGATGAATGCCAATCGGGCATGAGCAGGAGCCATACAGGCCGATTCATCGCGCTACCAGTGACATTTCAAAACCCGAATTAACACAAACCCGATGCAATTTTGTAGTTTTCCGCAAAATATTCACCAATGAATAGAAGAAAATTCATCCGGCAGTCCGGCATGGCAGGACTGGCAGCCCTTGGACCCTCCTTCTTCACCCGCCCCCGGTTTTTCCGCTACACCGTCGCCCTCATCGGCTCCGGTTGGTGGGGTATCAACATCCTGCGGGAGGCCATCCGCTCCGGAGAGGTGGACGTCGTGGCTCTTTGCGACGTGGATGAGCGCCAGCTGAAAAACGCCGCCGCCGAGGTTCAGAAAATGTGCAATGACCAACCCCGCCACTACAAGGACTTCCGCGATTGCCTGCAAAAGGAAAAACCCGACATCGTCATCAACGCCACCCCCGACCACTGGCACGCCCTCATCGCCATTGAAGCCCTCAAATCCGGCGCTCACCTCTTCCTGGAAAAACCCATCGGCCACACCCTCAAGGAAGGAACGGCCATCCAAAAGACAGCCAGGGACACCGGCCTCACCTGCATCGTGGATTTCCACCGTCGCTACTCTCCCCACAACGTCAGCGGCATGGAGTTCCTCAAGGCCGGCAAGGCCGGTAAGGTCACGGAGGTGCGCGCCTTTGTCAACTACAGCGGCGGCGGACAGGCATCCTGGCAGGAGGAGGAAATCCCCCAGGGGCTGGATTGGGACCTCTACTGCGGCCCCTCCCAGCTCGTGCCTTATAGCAGCCAGATACACCCCCGGGGCTGGCGGCAGTTCGGGCAATTCGCCAACGGACTGCTGGGAGACTGGGCCCCGCACTGGTTTGACCAGATCCTCTGGTGGACGGAAGAGCCGGCACCCCACCGGATTTTCAGCACGGCCAGATTCCCCGAGGGCGAGGGAAGGGACATGCCCCTCAGCCAGGTCGCAGTCTATGAATTTGAAAGCTTCACCTGCACCTGGGAGCATTCCCTGTTGAACCGCCGCCCACAGAACCCCGGGGAGAACGTAGGGGTCTATTTTCACGGCACAGAAGGCACCTTCCACATGGGCTGGCAGCAGGGCTGGGCCTTCTATCCCCAAGACCCCAAGAAGGAAATCATCCGGGAGGCAGCCCGCCTGGACGAGCCGGACTCGCAGAACATCCGACTGGTGTGGCAGGATTTTCTGGCTTGCATCAAGTCGGGAGAACGCCCCCATGCAGACATCGAGCACGGCCGTCAGGCCACCAACATGTCACTGCTCGGCATGTTGTCGGCCCGCCTGGGCAGGAGCCTCACCTGGGACCAGGAAAAGGACCAGGTGGTGGGAGACGAGGAGGCCAACCGGCTGCTGAGCCGTGCGTACAGGGGCAGCTGGGAGTATCCGGGGCATTAATCTCATTTGATTTACTTCATTTTATATCAATTCTCCGCGCAAGATTCATTTACTTTGCAGCTAAATTGAAAACAGGATATCCACAAACACTCATCCCTCAAAATTTTAAGACTTATGTCAGAAACGCCTGCTGCAGGCCTGTCGCTGAAAGCTGCTGACAACATCCGGATTCTCGCTGCCGCCATGGTGGAAAAAGCGAAATCCGGCCATCCCGGCGGTCCCATGGGCGGGGCCGACTTCATCCACATCCTCTACTCCGAGTTCCTGCGCTACGATCCCTCGGACATGGCCTGGCCACTTCGCGACCGCTTCTTCCTGGATGCGGGGCACATGTCCCCCATGCTCTATGCCCAGCTCACCCTGCTGGGGCACTACGACATGGAAGACATCCGCAATTTCAGGCAGTGGAAAAGCAACACACCCGGGCACCCGGAGCTCGACGTGATGCGCGGGGTGGAAAACACCTCCGGCCCCCTGGGCCTGGGGCATGCCTTCGGCATCGGCGCCGCCATCGCAGAGCGCTTCCTGGTGGCCCGGTTCGGCGAAATCGCCAGTCACCAGACCTTCATCTACATCTCCGACGGCGGCATCCAGGAGGAGATCTCCCAATCCGCCGGCCGCATTGCCGGCCACCTCGGCCTGGGCAACATCGTCATGTTTTACGATGCCAACGACATCCAGCTCTCCACGCCGGTGGACGTCGTGACCAGCGAGAACACGGCCATGAAGTACGAGGCCTGGGGCTGGCAGGTCATCACCATTCCGGGCAATGACCACGATGCCATCCGGGAGGCGCTGCGGGCGGGAATTGCCGAGACCGGGCGCCCCACGCTGATCATCGGCAAGACTCTGATGGGAAAGGGCACGCGCAAGGCCGATGGCAGCCTGTTCGAGGGCGAGGTGGAGCTGCACGGGCAGCCACTGACCGGCGCAGGTGCTTCCACGGATAAAACCATCGAACACCTGGGCGGCGACCCCGCCAATCCATTCCAGGTATTCCCGGAGGTGGAGGCGCAATACCGGGAAGTGCTGGCCGCCAAGAAAAAGGAGGCCTCCCGCCGGAAATCAGCCTGGAAGAAATGGGAGAAGGAACAGCCGGAGGCGGCTGCGAAGTACCGCCGCTTCCTGTCGCGCCAGCTTCCCGAGCTGGACTGGTCCGAGGTGGCCTACAAGGCCAACGATGCCACGCGCAATGCCTCTGGCGCGGTCTTGTCCTGGCTGGCCGGCAAGGTGGAGAACATGATCGTGTCTTCCGCAGAC
>JBEAYO010000368.1:0-4208 GCA_041159285.1 Bacteroidota bacterium
TGAAGGCTTTTTTAGGGAGAATAGCCCAGCTATTTGACCTAAAAAAGGCACAAAGTGGGAAGAAAAGAGCCTTTTTACCCCTTCGATGACCCCGCCGGAACAAGTCTAATAAACCCACCCCGTCAACTCCTAACTCATGCCCAACCAACAAACAGTCGCCATACTCTGCGGAGGCGTCTCCCCGGAACACGAAGTGTCCATGAACTCCGCCCGCAACATCTATAAAGCCATAGACAAGGAAAAATACCGCGTCGAGGTCATCGGCGTCAGCCGCAGCGGCGCCTGGTATCACCTCCCGGTGGCGAATTTCATGGAGATGACGGCGGTGGAAGACCCTGCCGGCGAACAACTCGTGCTGGCGCCGGGACAAGCCCGTGCCCTGGCCTACCGCTCCCCCAACGGCGAATTCCCCGATGTGGACGTCGTCTTCCCCATCATACACGGTCCCTTCGGCGAGGACGGCACCATGCAGGGCCTTCTCTCCGTGCTGGGCTTGCCCTTCGTGGGCCCCGGCACCCTGGGCTCTGCCGTTGGCATGGACAAGGACGTCACCAAGCGCCTGCTGCGCGATGCCGGCATCGCCGTGGCCCCCTGGGTGACCCTCTATCAGCACGAACAACCAGACTACGCCGCCATCATCCGCGAGCTCGGCTTCCCCCTGTTTGTGAAACCCGCCAACATGGGCAGCAGCGTGGGCGTCAGCAAGGCCACGGACGAGGCCTCCCTGCGGGCAGCCGTGGAGCTGGCCTTCCGCTTCGACGTTAAAATCCTGGTGGAAAAAGGCATCGTCGGCCGCGAAATTGAAACGGCAGTACTGGGCAACCTCGAAGACGCCGATGCCAGCGGGGTAGGGGAAATTGTCATGGAAAGGGGATTCTACGACTACGAAAGCAAATACATCTCAGCGGATGCCGCCAAGGTGGTGGTGCCCGCCGACAACATCTCCCCCGGGGACGTTGAAAACATCCGCCAAACGGCCCTGAAGGCCTATCGAGCACTGGCCCTGGAGGGCCTCTCCCGCATGGATGTGTTTCTCTGCCCCGACGGCACGGTCTATGTCAACGAGCCTAATACCCTGCCCGGCTTCACCAACATCAGCATGTACCCGAAACTGTGGGAGGCAGCCGGCATCTCCTACCCGGAACTCATCGACCGACTATTGTCCCTCGCATTGGCCCGCCACCGCCGCGACGGCGCGCTGCAGCGCACGCGCATAGCCTGAGCGATAAAATTTTGTAACCGTTTAGCAGCCTTTGCAGATACTGCTTTTAAAAACCTCTCCCCCAAGAGTTTCCGGGGTGCAGTACCCCCTCTTTGAAAAGGGCGCGGGGCTGCGCCTCAGGGCCGCCGAGCGCCCTTTCCTAAAGATTGGCGGCACCGCTGGATCCAGCCGCAAGGACTTTTTACACAACCCCGGGGGGCAGCCCCAGTAACAACTTCTGACAAAAGCCCGTGTGTTTTAATAGAAATCCTTTGATTCAGCCCTGTCGCTCCGAACGCTCAAAGGCATAAGCCACCAGCCGGTTGCCGTTGCCTGTCAGCAACACGGGCTGACCATTGCCCGACAAGTCTGTCACCACAAAGCCTGTCGTGCCAGCCAGCGGAAACTGCGGCAGCATCTTCCCCTTGCCGTTGAACAGATGCAGCTGCTGCTTTTCCCGGCATACCGTGCCTGCGAAGTGCTTCCCGGCGCCGGGCCAGACCACCTCAAACAACGTGTCCGGCCGCACCTCCAGCCGATACTTGAACGCCCGCTCGAATTTACTGTCCCGGTAGTAGTACCCCGACAACTCCCCGCCACTCAGCAGGAGATAGTCCTTCCTGCCGTCGCCTGCCACGTCGGAAAACAGAAACCGGACAGGCCCCTCCTCCGAAATGCCGGGTTTGAGGCTGAAACCCTCGCCCTGAAGGTTGCTCACATGCACCCTGCCGCTTTCATCGCAGACCACGATGCGGCCAGGTCCGCTTCCCGTCTGGTAAGCCGGGCCTTGGGGGAAGGATTGATTCCAGGGTTGCGCTTCAAAGCGCGGCGCCCCGTTTTTCTGAAACACCTGCAAGCTGCCGCTCGTGTCCAGCAAGACCATGAAGTCCTTGCCCTCCGCCTGGAAGTGGACGAGCGGATGGCGCACCAGGCCGGCATCCGCCTTGGGACGCCAGCCTTCCACGGGGCTGCCTTTTTCATCAAAACCATAGACCATGCCGTTCTCGCAGGCTATAAAAAACTGGTAATCATTGCTTTGGAAAAAGTCCACTACCGTTACTCCATTGGTTGCCGGCACCTGCAGGGCCAAGGGGAACCCAGCCGGGTACTCCCCCTCGCTGTCGAGCAGGTGGATGCCGGAGCGCGTGCTGAATGCCAGCTGTGCCTCCTGGTTGTTGTAGAGGTCGAGCTGGTAGACCTGAGACAGAATCGGCTCCTCCAGCCGCCGCTTCCAGCGGATCTGTCCCGAGCGCGAGATGAGGTACAGTGTGTTTTGTGCATCCTGGATGAAGATGTCGCTTTCTCCCTCGCGCCTGGGATCGCGGAACAAGAAAGGCGTGGTGCGCGCAGGGCTTTCCAGGGCTGTTTCCCAGAGGATGTTGACGGGGTAATCCGACTCCTCGCGGCCGGCCGCATTGCCGGGCGTGAGGATTTGCCACTCGCACAGCTGCCGGCTGCGCGTCAGCGTGCCGGCCAGGTATCTGAAGCGCAGGGGATTGCCAGGCAGGGCGGCCAGTTGATTTTCCGGAAATAAGGCCGAGATGGCCTGCCAGGCCGGACCGCCGCCGGCATATACAAACCCCTGCGCCTTGGGCGGCAGGGTGCGCACCGACTGCAGGAATTCGACATCCCTGGACAGGGTTTGCCCGGCGACGTATTTCCCGAGCCAGCGCTCCAGGCCGGCCCTGGAATTGCTGAAGAGCATGTAATCTCCCAGCGAGCAGGCCACCGCAGCGCCCAGGTTCTCCCGCAGCCCCAGCATTTTCCAAAGCGAGCTGCCCTTCAGCGGCTGGATCTTGAACATTTGGAAATCCGCAGGCGGGCCAGACCGGGTGGCCCGGGCAAACTCCGCCAGCGCCGCTTCCGCCTTTGCGGAGTCTTTAGCCTTCAATATGACGAACACCTCGCTGCCGCCTGGCGCTATGGGCTCGCCGCGTGCCAGGACGATCTCATCGCCCATCCACTTTTTAAAATGGCGGTCCCAGCGGATGGCCAGCGCCGCTGGTTGGAGCGAACGCATCGTCAGCCAGGCGAAAGCCGTCAGGTTGTCGGGAAGAAGCTGGAAAACGGTTTGGTAGGTCAGGGTAGGCCCTGAAGCGTTGGCTTGCAGCAGCGTATGATCCTCGTTGGCCGCAAGGGCAGCTTGCCAGGGTTGTTCCTGTTGTGCCAGCGGCAGCTGCAGGTGCAGCCAGTCACCGATGCCGGACAGGCGCTGCAACTCCGGGATGCCGGCGGGCAGCAGCAGTGGGGCAAACTGACCGGACACCGCCGCCAGGTTCAGGAACACGTCCAGGTGGCCCTCTTTCTCTGCTGCACGGCCGTACAGCCGCTGGAACCCGGCATGTCGGCAAAGGTTGCTGGCGGGATCTTTTATTTGCCTGACGGCGTTTTCAAGCAGGTAGGCATTCCTGGCGAAGAGCAGCAGGTTGCGGTAATTGGTCAGGGCAAATGTTTTGCCACCGGCCTTTACGGTGAAGATCTCGTGGTTTTTATAAACGGAGCTTCGCAGCACCCACCCCTTGCCGGCGCTGTTCAGCAGTGTCTCCAGCTCCAGCCCGCGCCGTTTCCCGAGGATGAAGAGCACATCCACGCCGCTGCTGCGTGTGGGCTGTACCATGCAAAGCAATGGTTCCTGCGGCTGTACCGGCAGCTGTTGTCCGAAAAGCGAGTCGAAGGTGGCCAGGTCTTCGACCAGGGAGGCGGGAATGAAGGCCTGGGCGCTGAGCTTGCTGCCGGCAGCCTGGGCCAGCTGGTTTTTGCTGCCCTTCAGCACGAGGGCGGCATGCCTCGGGATGGCGGCTTCCGGCGCCACTCCCAGCAGCGGGAGGCGCACGAAGCGGCTCAGCAGGAACAGGGCCAGGCCTAAGCCGAGCACGCCTGCCCCGAATAGTAATAGTTTCTTGTAGCTCATTCTTTGGCGTGATGCTGGTTACAAATGTATAAAGGAATGCCGGAAACTTGTACCTTTACGCGGCAAGGGAAGGGATTTTTAGGGGTTGTGTTAAAT
>JBEAYO010000369.1:0-4207 GCA_041159285.1 Bacteroidota bacterium
CCAGGAGCTCGATGGTGTCAACCTGAGCAGCCTGGTACTGGTACATGCTCTTGTAACCCAGTTGCATCAGGCTGCCCAGCCACTGCGACAGCGGTACGGAGTACTGGCTGAATTGCGTCTGGCTCTTGATCAGGCCCGACTGCGGATGGTTCAGACTGCTCAGCACATTGCCCGTGGCCTTGTCTGGGACGTCCTGGTTGAAGGAGATCCAGTTCCAGCCCGGGGACAGTGGAATCCGGCGCAGCAGCAGGTTGTTCGTATGCAACACCTGTGGCGTGAGCGGGGAGCCCACCAAGGCGTCCAGGGTGAAGGTGAAGCTCTCCACTACCTCGCCATAAAGAAGACAATCATCCGCGTCCCAGATCTGGAAGTCGATGGCCTCGCCGCTGACCGAGTTGCTGAAAACCGTCAGGAAGGCCACGTATTTGTTGATGTCCTCCTCGTATTGAAGGTGGGCCCAGCCCCGCAGCTGCCCGTCAACAAAGGCACCCACACGGTCCATCTCATCCGTGGACAGGGTGCCCTCGATGTTCAGCTGCACCGTGAAGTTCATTGAATAACTGTAGGAACCAGGGCTCAATTCCCAGACCGGCCCCTTGCACAGCTTCCGCAGGTGGATGACCATAGGCTCATTCCCCTGGACGCCCTCCATCAGGATGGTGTCCAGGTATTCGCCACGCGGCAACTCGGCCTTGAACATGAAAGTGATCAACTGGGAGGCTCCCGGCGCCAGACTGCCCTCTTTGGGGAAGACATCCACCCAGTCGGGCACACCCTTGATGGTGTAGGCCATGGCACCGCCACCGATATTCTGAATCTCACGTGAGACCGTTAGGGCATCCCCCTCGTATATCACCGAGGAGATGCTGCCACCCAGCCAGCGCAGAGCGTTGCGGTCCACGAAGAACTCCCAGTCTTCATGGCCGAACTTGTTGCCCACAAGGTCCTGCACTGAGTCCACCTCCACCCGCAGGATTTCATTTTCTATGAATTTGTTGGGGATATTAGGCACGATGACGATCTTGTTATCATCACAGGAGACCACAGCATCCACCAAATCGCCGGTGCGGGTGTTGTAGAGCCCCACGTTGTTGTTGTCGAAGAAATCCGCCTGAATCAGCAGGTCGCAGCGGATGGGCTCCGTGAAAGTGATGCTGATCTCGTCTCCACTGGACAGCACCCCGTCTGCCGGCTCTGGCGTTCCGAAGATTTCCGGCGGTGTGCGCTCGATGCGGCCCTTGATAATGTGGGAGATGCCCGGGTTCAGCGCGCCGCTGAAGCACTTCGTGATGGCGCGGATTTCATAAAGCCCGTCCTGGAGCCCCTGGGTATTCCAAGGGATGTTGGTGAACACGTTGCCCAAGTTGGCAGCTGCAACATCTGTGATGTTGATCCAGGCCCCGTCTCCCAACGTGCGGCGGTACTGCACGCGGATCAGTTCCAGATCAGGATCGGCCTTGTCGTATTCCGCCAGGGAGATGTTCAGGACGTTGCCGCTGGCCGGCGTCACCACCCACCCCTCCAGCGGGAAGGATACATTGACCGGGCTGCAGGGCTCCAGGAAATACACATCGAACTCCAGCTCCTCGTTGAAGCCCGCCGGCACATCAATGCCAAGGGCATCCGCCCGCTCCGCCTCACAGTCTGAGAAGAAGCCGATACGGAGATTATCGTAAGTAAAAGCCACTGGCCCGCGGGCCACTGTCATGGTCACCTCGATGCTCTCCCCGAAGGGAATACCCACGTTCAGCGACGGCTGCCCGTTGAACAGGATGGAGGCGCCGTTCGGGTTGCTCTCCTGTAAGGCCTGCAAGGTATAGGATTTGGGTTCCTCCGACTGGCTGGTGTTGCCCAGTGTCAGCTTAAACACAGCCACGTCGTTCATGGGCACATTGATCGCCACCTGTTTATCGGCGGCCAGGTCCACGCCCTCCCGGGGCTGGGTGTTTGGCTCATGTGGGCATTGGGACTGCCCGCTCACCAGTTCGAACACCGGCGTGCCGTAGGCCCTGTCCTTCTTCACGTTGACAGTGAAGTTGTCGCCGATGTCGTCGTCAGCCAGGCTGTAGCCCACAGTCCTGCTAGTGGCGGCAGTGGAGGTGGATGAGCTGGTACTTTCCGTAGTCCAGCTCATCTCCAGGCCGGCCGTCACGCCGAGGCCGTTGACCGTAACGCCGAACTCGTTGGCGAAGCCCGCCGAGAAGACCTGGGTCCAGGAATTGGTGACCGACTTGGTCACCTCGGTGGATTCGGATTCCTCATAGACGACGCCGGCATCGAAGGAGATGTTTTTTGAAAAGACTGCCTCCTCCTTTAGCTCCTGGTTGTAGTCAATGATGCCTTGCCAGCGCTCTGCACTGGCCGTATCGCCGATGAGCAGCAGGTCGGGAATGATGTTTTCGGTGATTTGCCGCTCGGAGTAGATGAAGGTGGTGGCGAAGCCCTCCGGGAAGACATAGAGGCCCTTGTCGAGCACGAAGGCGCAGTTGGCGGTGTCGAACAGCAGTTCATCCGTGATGCCGAAGAGGAAGTTCATCGCGCCGCCCATGTAAACGTCCCCGCCCATGTCGCTGCCGACGATGTACTGGTCGGTGCTGGTGGAGATGACCTTGCTGGTGGTCAGGCAGGTCTCCATGGAATTGGAGGTGTAGGAGGTCGTGCTGCCGCCGAGATTGATGCCCAGGTCGGCCGTCACGTCCACCTGCAGGGAGGTGGCGAAGAAGGGCGTGCCAACCTCCGTCTCGATGTCGGTACCGAGGCTGGTTGTCACATTGGAGGTTCCCTCGAAGATATCCGCGAACTCGAAGGTCCAGTCCTGGCAGGTCGTCTCGCCGGATTCCATAAAGGAGAAGCTGCCGTCGCCCGGCGGGTCGCGCAGGATCAGGGTCGGCAACTCCGGTGCCGTGGAGGTGAAGGAGGTCTGCCGCGGCCGCCGACCCAGCACCACGGCCGAGATTTTCTTCGTGGCCTGCTCGTCATGCGCCTCGGCCGTCACCTGAAGGATCTTGAGGTGAGGGTGAAAGATGTTGGGTGCATCCACCTTGAAGCTGTGAATGAAAGAGCCCGTGGTCATGAGCGTGTCGAACTGGCCCAGAGCCGCGATGTCGTTGTTGATGGTCAGCAGGGCGGTGTCCACGTAGCAGCGTCCGCCGTCGTAGTTCTCATAGACCTTGACGGTGGTCTTCGCCGTCTGCAGCATGTCGAGCATGGCATCACCACATTCATTGGTGTCCAAAGGAGATAATTCCACATTCGGAGGTGCAAAATAGATGAAGTCAACGGTGTCGTTGGCCAGCTTGAGGTCCAGGGTGACCCCACCCTGCAACTGGAAGTATTCGTAAAGCGCGGTGTTGGGGTGTTGTATCACTGCCACTGTGACGGAATCCGGCGGCACGCCGCTAAAGGTGAACTTGCCATTGGGATTTGACAGTTCCAACACTTTTTCAAAGCACCCGTTCAGTGTTGCGACCTTCACCTTCACGATGGCGTCGTCGGGGATGATGGACTTACGGCAATAGCCGCCGGCAATCTGACCGTGGACGCTGCGCTTGGTCTGGTTGCGGAACAGTATGCCAGACACAGGGGTGCTGACGTTCGACAGCTCCCAGAAAGCAGGGAGGAAGGTGTGCTGCTCAAACTTTGGCGTGAGTTTGTAGGACTTGCCCGGCTCCACATACAGGTCAAAATATCCGTCCTCGTCCGTTTCCACGGCAGGAACATAAGACTGGCCGTTGACCAGGATCTCCACTTTTTTCTGAAAGCAGTTGGTACCGTCAAAACGGACATAACCCGAAACCGGGATGGTGCTCATGTCTGTAAAATCCACCTGGTCCACGCTGGTGGAACTGGGGTTGAGCGTGATCAGGCGGGAGTCCGGATTGAAATCGTGCACCAGGGTTTCCGTAATCGCAGCGACAGTGCTCCAGCTTGCCCCGTGGACGATGCCGGAGCCGGAGAGGGAGGTGCCCATGTCATGCAGTTCGGTGTTGCTGCCCTCGTTGAGGTTGAAATAGGAGAACAGGGTTGGATTGGAGACATCGGTCCCGGCATTCGCGTAGGCCTGGATATTTGCAAGGGGAAGCAGTTCACTGAAAAAGGCAACCTCGTCAATCAGACCCGTGAAATAATCCTTGTGTCCGGAGGCGCCATCAGCCTGGGCGCCAATTTTCCAGGGCTGGCCAACCCAACTGACAGTTGAGAAGGTGCT
>JBEAYO010000370.1:0-4191 GCA_041159285.1 Bacteroidota bacterium
GCCGCAAGGGCTTTTTACACAACCCCAAAAACCCTTTTCCGCGGCCGGCCGGCTCGCCCGCCGGCCGCGGAAAAGGGTTTTTAGGGCGCGGGGCTGCGCCCCGCGCCCTTTTCAAAGCGGGCAGCACATTGCAACTTTGGTGCATGCACGTGTGCGTAAGACAGACATGCATCTCTTGACTTTGCCCTGGTGCTCTGAGAGGATTCAAACATAACAACCATGCTATTATTAATCGCCTGGCGCAATCTCTGGCGCAACCCGACGCGCAGCCTGTCCATCATCACCTCCGTTGTCATCGGCATCTGGGCAGGCACCTTCCTGGTAGGCATCTACTACGGCATGGGGCGTGACCGCATGCGCATCGCCATCCGGGAGGAGGTTTCCCACCTGCAGGTGCACCACCCCGGCTTTGCGGACGACCAGGAGGCGGCCTTCCACTTTCCGGCCGACAGCGTCGCGGCTGCCGTCAGGCAGCTGCCTTCCCTGCGCGCCTATTCCCTGCGCTGCGTGGCACAAGGGATGATCGCCACCGCCTCCGGCAGCAACGGCGTCAGGATTTCCGGGGTGGACCCGGCGGCGGAGGATGCCACCCGAGGCCTCAAAGGCATGGTGAAGGAAGGCAAATACTGGACAGACGGGAAGCGGCACGAGCTGCTCGCAGGCCTGAAGCTGGCACGCAAGATGAAGCTCTCCGTGGGCAGCAAGGTAGTGCTCACCTTCCTGGACAAGGAGCAGAACATCGTCTCCGGCGCCTTCCGGGTAGCCGGCATTTTCGAGTCCTCAAATGCCGCCCTGGACGAGCGCAACCTCTACATCCGCTACAACGAGATGGCGGAATTAATCGGCTTGCAGGGGCGGGCACACGAGGCCGCCATCCTGCTCGACAACGATGAAGCGCTGAAGACTGCCAGGCTGCAATTGTCCAAGGCCCTGCCCGGCCTGCAGACAGAAGCCTGGACCGACATTTCACCTGAAACGGCCTACATCCTTTCATCCATTGACTCTTCCTCGCGGATCCTGCTCACCATCCTGTTCCTGGCCCTGGGCTTCGGCATCGTCAACACCATGCTGATGGCCGTGCTGGAGCGCACGCGGGAAATCGGCATGCTGATGGCCGTGGGCATGAGCAAGCAGCGCCTCTTTGGCATGGTGCTGCTGGAGACCCTGCTGCTCACGCTGGTGGGCACCCCCCTGGGCATCCTCGTCGGCATATCCGTCGTCCATTATTTCGAACAGAGGGGAATCGACCTCTCCCCTGTCGCCGGCAACCTCATGAAATCCTTTGGGTTCGAGGCTGTCATCTATCCCTGGCTGCCCTCGCAGCAGCTATGGGAAATCGTCGTCATCGTTTTTCTCACCGCGCTGATTGCCGCCGTTTTTCCGGCCTGGAAGGCCCTCAGGTTGAATCCGGCAGAAGCCATAAGAAAATGAGCCATGGAAACACCCGTCATTGACATCCACGACATCACCAAGATTTACAACCCGGACACGGTGCCCGTCCAGGCGGTCAGCAACGTGCACCTGCACATCCGGCGGGGCGAGTTCGCCGCCCTCGTGGGCCCCTCCGGGTCGGGCAAGACGACCCTGCTGAATATCATCGGCGGGCTGGACACCCCTACGGGAGGCCTGGTGTTGATCAACGGCACGAACATCACCTCCCTGTCGGCCAACCGGCTGATTGACTTCCGCCTTCACAACATCGGCTTCGTCTTTCAGTCCTTCAACCTCATCCCGGTACTCACGGCCCGGGAGAACGTGGAGTTCATCCTGCTGCTGCAGGGCATTCCGAAGACAAAACGGGAGGAGCGCGTGCGGGAACTAATGTCCGCCGTGGGGCTCAGCGACAAGATGGACAGCCGCCCGGCGCAACTCTCCGGCGGGCAGCAGCAGCGCGTGGCTGTGGCCAGGGCCCTCGCCTCCCGACCGCAGTTCGTGCTGGCGGACGAGCCCACGGCCAATCTCGACTCCGCATCGGCCGCCAATTTGCTGGACATCATGGCCAGGCTGAACCAGGAGGAGCAAATGACCTTCATTTTTTCCACCCATGATGCCCGAGTGATTGAAAGGGCGCGGCGGGTCATCACCTTGGTGGATGGCCGCATTGCCTCCGACACGGCGGCCATGGCGATAGTACACGGCCAGGGAACATGAAAAATCTGCCTTTCCCACACGTTCTGCTGGCGCTGGCTTTCTTGATTGCAACTCCGGCAGCATCAGCCCAGGACACCCTGCCGGAGCCCTTGCAGCCGAAGCGATTTTTTTACCGCGGCTACGTGAAAAGCCTTCAAACGGCAGCCTTCACCTCGGATCGCGGCTCACTCCTCACCGGCAATCTGCTGCATAACCGCCTCAACTTCCGCTGGGAGCTATCCTCCTCGCTGGCTGTTCGTGCTGAGTTCCGCACCCGCGCATTCTGGGGTGAGCAAGTACGCCTAACACCGGATTTCGATAGCCTCGCGGACTATGAAAACGGCTTGGCGGACCTGTCCACAGTGCTGGTCGACGAGCCCGGGCTGGTAGTCCACGCCATTGCCGACCGGCTGTTGCTGAACTGGCGGCACGGCGCCTGGGACGTCAGCCTGGGACGGCAGCGCATCAACTGGGGGATGAGCACGGCCTGGAATCCGAACGACCTTTTCAACGCCTACAATTTCTTTGATTTCGACTACGAGGAGCGGCCCGGGAGCGATGGCCTGCGGGTGCGGTATGCCCTGGCTGGCGGCATGTCGGTGCTGGAGGCAGCGGTCAGCCGGCAGGAGGAGGCCGGTTCTACCATCGCGGCCCTGCTCTACCGCTTCAACCGGCGCAATTACGATGTCCAGCTGCTGGCGGGCTTTTACAGGGAGGACCTCGCCGCCGGATTGGGCTGGGCGGGCAGCATCGGTCAGGCGGGGTTTCGGGGGGAGGCGACCTATTTTCGCCCCAGGGACTCATTTTTTGACAAAAAGGGGGTATTGTCGGCCACTGCCGGCGTTGACTACACCTTCGATGAAGGCTGGTACGTGGGCGCCTCGGCCCTGTATGGCAGCGCTGGCAGCAACCAGGTGGTTTCCCTGGAGGGGCTCACCAGCCGCCAGCTATCGCCCAGGTTGCTGATGCCCTACCGCCTTAGTTTTCTCGCGCAGGGCTCCAAACAATGGACTCCGCTGTTCGCCAGCCAGTTGAACGTCATATTTTCGCCCTCCTCCCGTGCCTTGATTCTTTTTCCGGTGCTGACCTGGTCCATCGCGGAAAACTGGGATGTGGACCTGGTGGGGCAGTCTTTTTTCTCCCGTGTGAACCGCGCTTTCGGCGACCAGGGCAATTTGCTGATTTTGAGGACGAAATGGGGGTTTTGAAAAATGAGGCTGGCGAGGCAACCTCTTGTGAGAAGGGCAAGGGCCTGCAGCACGCGCCCAAAAACTCTTGAGGCTGTCTCAAAAGATCCGGCCATCCGTTTCGCTGGTGCCGATTGGCCCCTGGAGAGGGCATTCAGCAACGGCGGAACGGATTATCGGGTCTTTTACTACAGCCTCCGCTCTTTCACCAAGACAAACGGCACCGGGCTATATCCTTAGGCTTTGAGGTGATTCTGATTCCACCCTATCGTTTTCAGGGGATTCTTTGATTGTAAAAAAAACTTTTCAGGCAAGCCCAGTGTTTTCATATTATATGCAAGACGAACATCCAAACTGCTAGTTGGACACTCTCAAAGCTCATCTCAAGCGAATCACCTGAGTTGCCTGAGTCCCGCCTGCCTCACATGGCTGCTACCCGGAAAAGTGACATCATTAACTGCTTCTTTTTATTACTCTAAGCAGACTTGTTGCGTCGAGGCAACGAGTTGGTGGGAGGAATACTGTTTTCTTTCACGCTGAAGGCTTTTTTAAGGGAGCAAGGCCGGGCTACGCGACCAAAAAAAGCAAAGGGTGGAAATTTCCCCTCCCCTACTACCACCTCGCAACAAGTACAAAACAAAAGCGCCATGAAAAAGACAACATTGTTGAGCGTGAAGATGCATCATCTCATGCTGCGTTTTTACTTGATGATAGGTGTGACCTTGTTGCTCGGCTTCACGACGACCTGGTGGCTAACCTGCATTGTCGCCATGGCCATCGCCGTCTATGCCATTCTCGGCATCCGTTTCAACCTGCCCAAAGCCAGCGCCACCGGCAGCACCCGGATAGGTAAAATCAGCGGCGAAGTCAAAAA
>JBEAYO010000371.1:0-4166 GCA_041159285.1 Bacteroidota bacterium
CTGCAAGGGGCGCTCAATAGTTACGTAGAAGCTTAACTCAACGACATTGGTCTCGCAGCGCCCCAACATTCACAAAGTCTCATCCCGCCTTCAGCAAAAAATATTCAATGTACAGGCCGTTCAACACATGCCAGACCAGGTAGTGGCCCAGACGCAGCACCAGGGAGGCTGCAAACCCGCGCTTTTTAAAATAAAGGGCTTGGAGGAAATTCATGGCAAAGCCCGTGGTGAGCGAGTAAGCCACAAACCAGACCGGGCCGGCCGGCAATTGCTCCAGCGGCTCCCGCAGGGATGTCAACACCGCCACCAGGGCAAAGGCCAGCGGTATGTACCTGCCTTCCTTGAAGTGAACAGCACCCAGCATCACCAGGGTAATCGGTATCAGGCGGTAGAACACCTCCACCTCAAACGCGCCCGAAGTGTACAGGAACACCGAATAGGGGAAGGGCTGGGTGTAGGCCGGCAGGCTGATGTGCTGGCCGCTGGTCAACAGCCGCTCAATGACCAGCAGGTCGGCCAGGCCGAAGAGCAGCCCGGTGAACAAGGGCAGCAGCAGGCGGTGAGCAGCTTGCCGATCGGTGGGGAAGGCGGCCGTGAGGCCCGCTTTGCCCTGCAACAAAACAAAGGGAAGTCCCAGCAGAAGATAGAGCAGGTTGCCCGGTTGCCAAACTCTTAAATCCGGGAAGTGGCCGCTGAGGCTGTTGCCGTAGATAATGCCCATAGCGGCGATGGTGAGTAAAAGAAGGTACCAGAAAACCTGGTAATTGCCATTGAGTTTTGTTGCCTGCATTAGTGGAGGAGGTATTGAAATTAAAATACAGACAGACGAAGGTGGGCGCCGGGTTGGGTCATGACCTCTATTTTTTAGAAAAAAGAAATTTTGGCAAAGCCAGCAGCTTCTGCTTGTTCTGGCTTTTGATAAACTGCCGACCAAAATAAAATCGCACATTTCAAAAAAGCCGGGCGTATTGATAACTTTGCCGCGCAAAAAATACAGGCTACATAGCCAAAACTTCAACTCGTTCAAATCAATCATGAAACTACTAACATTGCACTTCTTCTCGCTGTGCTTCCTGCTGGCCCTTAGCCCGCTTGCCGCCCAGGAAAAAAACAACCATGGCCACGCCTTCGAACAACTCGGTACCCTTTTGCCCGGTGGCAACAACTATCGCTCCATGGATGGCGCCCCCGGGCCTGACTATTGGCAGCAGCGCGCCGACTACCGCATCGAATGCCAGCTCGACCCGGATAAGCAACAACTCAGCGGCAAGGAATTTATCAAATACTACAACAACTCCCCCCAGACCCTGCGCTACCTCTGGCTCCAGCTCGACGAGAACCAGCACAGCGCCTCCAATGACCTCCACCACGTCCACCCCCACGGCATCGAGGAATCCATGGACGAACGAGCCATGCGCATGCTCTCCGTGTGGACTGAACTCTCCGACTACGGCCACCGCATCCAGTCGGTCAAAGACGCCGCTGGTGCTCCCCTGAGGTATTTCATCGACAACACCGTCATGCGCATTGAGCTTCCCAGGCCCCTCGCACCCGGTCAGCAGTTCGAGTTCAGCATCGACTGGAGCTACTTCCTGGTGGACCGCATCAACGGCCTCACTTTCGGCCGCGGCGGCTACGAATACTTTCCCAAGGACGGCAATTACCTCTTCACCATCACCCAGTGGTACCCTCGCCTCTGCGTGTACAGCGACTTCGAGGGCTGGCAGAGCGACCAGTTCACCGGCACCGGTGAGTTTGCCCTCAACTTCGGCGACTTCGATGTCAAGATCACCCTGCCGGAAGACTACACCGTCGGCGCCACCGGCGTCTGCCAAAACTACGCCCGCATGCTGTCGCCTGACCAACTCAAGCGCTGGAAACAGGCCCAGCTGGCCGATGCCCCCGTGGAAATCGTCACCTTGAACGAGGCCCTGTCCCTGGAAAAGAGCAGTGCCTCCAGGCGACTGAAAACCTGGCACTACAAGGCCGAAAACGTGCGCGACTTCGCCTGGACGGCGAGCCGCAAGTTCATCTGGGACGCCATGGCCGTGGACAACGGCGAGGGCAGGAAAGTCATGTGCATGAGCTACTACCCCAGGGAGTCCTATCCCATTTACAACCGCTACTCCACTAAGGCCGTGGCCCATACCCTGAACACCTACAGCAAGTACTCCATCCCCTATCCTTATCCCACTGCCATCTCCGTGGAGGCCCAGAACGGCATGGAGTACCCCATGATCTGTTTCAACCCGGGCCGCGCCGCGGAGGACGGCACTTATTCCGAGGGGTCAAAGAATGCAGCACTGACGGTCATCTTCCACGAAGTGGGGCACAACTATTTCCCCATGATCATCAACTCCGACGAGCGGCAGTGGGCCTGGTTCGACGAGGGCATCAACACCTTCATGCAGTTCCTCACTGAACAGGAATGGGACAACTATTACGATTCCACCGACGGCCCGCCCCACCTCATCACCGAGTACATGTCTCGCCCGAAGGACCAGTTGGAGCCCATCATGACCAACTCCGAGAACATCGTGGACTACTATTCCAATGCCTACCGCAAGCCCGCCGCTGCGCTGAACGTCCTGCGCGAGACCATCATGGGGCGGGAGAAGTTCGACTACGCCTTCCGGGAGTATTGCCGCCGCTGGGCTTTCAAGCATCCCACGCCGGCTGATTTCTTCCGCAGCATGGAGGATGCCAGCGGCATGGACCTCGACTGGTTCTGGCGCGGCTGGTTTTTTTCCATCGACAATGTGGACATCTCCATGGACAGCCTGGTGTGGAAGCGGGTGGACCTGGAGAACGATCCGGAGCGGAAGGAAAACACTTTCCCCATGAAAAAAGAGCGGCCCTTTCAGACGCTGACGCAGACGCGTTATCGCGAGTCGGGGTATGTTTTCCCAGTGGAGCAGGATACCACGCTGCAGGATTTCTATACTTTTTACAAGCCCTGGGAGACGGAGGACAGCGTGCTGATGGCCAGTTACGTGCAGCATGATTCGCTGTTCACTCCGGAAGAGAAGCGCGCGCTGTTTGGCGACAAGCACTATTACGAGTTGCACTTCAGCAACAAAGGCGGGCTGGTGATGCCCATCATCCTGGAGTGGACATACGTGGATGGCAGCCGGGAGATTGAGCGCGTTCCGGTGGAGATTTGGCGCAAGAATGAGCGCGAGGTGCAGCAGGTTTTTATGAAGGACCAGCAGGTGAAGGCAGTGCGACTGGACCCCTGGCGGGAGACGGCCGATGTGGATGAGAAGAATAATTCCGTACCGGTGCCGGAGCAGCCCGTGCTTTTCAAAGTGTATAAAAAGGATACTTTCGTGCCAGGACCGAACATGATGCAGCGGGCACGCCAGCGAGAGGATAAACCTTGATGCAGCAGGGTGGGGGTGCAGTACACATTCTGCACTTGCATTTTTGAAATTCTTACTGCAATTTAGCAGTCTGAAACCTTTTACAGCATGTCCACCACAAAATTAAGCACCGGCACCGTCCTAGTCGCTGAGCCCTTCATGCTCGACACCAACTTCAGGCGCTCAGCTGTCCTCCTGTGCGAACACGGGGAAGATGGCAGCCTGGGCTTCATCCTCAACAAAAAGCTCGACATGCGAGTGGACGAACTCATCTCGGACTTTCCCAAGTTCGAAGCTAACGTCTTCTACGGCGGCCCCGTTGAAACCGACACCATCCACTACCTGCACAACGTCGGAGAACTGCTCGACGACAGCCAGAAGATCGCCGACGGCATCTGGTGGGGCGGCAGCTTTGAAAAACTCAAGTTCCTGATTTCCTCTCATCTCATCTCCCCCACGAACATCCGCTTCTATGTGGGTTATTCCGGTTGGTCGGAAGGACAACTGGCGGATGAAATGGTCTGGGGCTCCTGGATCACGGCGGATGCCCACCCCAACTACATCTTCAAATCGAAACCCGATGCCCTGTGGTCGCAGATCCTGACCCACCTGGGCGACTCCTGGTCTGTGATAGCCACCCTCCCGGAGCACAACTCATGGAACTGAACAAAACGTGTAATATTGTAACTGTTTAGCACGCCTTACACATGCCGCTTGCCTCCCGGAAATGGAGGTTATGTAAAAAGTCCCCCGGGCGCAGTGCCCTGCTTTGAAAAGGGCGCGGGGCGCAGCCCCGCGCCCTGA
>JBEAYO010000372.1:0-4151 GCA_041159285.1 Bacteroidota bacterium
CGGCGGGGGCGTGCCACGGCGCCCCCGCCGACCGCCCTTTCTGTAAAACAAGCAGCATTTGCAAGGGTGGCTGAACAGTTACAATTCAATTACCTGTAAAAAAGCTTTGCCGTGAACAAGCGAAAAATATTCAACGACCCCGTGTACGGTTTTGTCACCATCCCGCACGACCTGCTGTTCGACCTGGTGGAACACCCCTGGTTCCAGCGGCTGCGCCGCATCAAGCAGGTCAGCCTCACCGGCTACGTCTATCCCGGCGCCCTCCACACCCGCTTCCACCACGCCCTGGGCGCCCTGCACCTCATGGGACAGGCCATAGACGTCCTGCGCTCTAAAGACGTTGACATCTCGGAAGAGGAAGCCCTGGCCGTCTCCATTGCCATCCTCCTGCACGACATCGGGCACGGCCCCTTTTCCCATACCCTGGAGCACTCCCTCATCAACGTCTCCCATGAGGACATCTCCCTGCGCATCATGGAGCACCTGAATGAAACCTTCGGCGGGGCACTCGACCTCGCCATCCGCATATTCCGGGACGAATACCCCCGGCAGTTCCTCCACCAGCTCATCTCCGGCCAGCTGGACATGGACCGGATGGATTACCTGAACCGCGACAGCTTTTTCACCGGGGTGTCCGAGGGCGTCATCGGCTACGACCGCATCATCAAGATGCTGGCCGTGGCTGACGGGGAACTGGTGGTGGAGGAAAAGGGAATATATTCCATTGAAAAGTTCCTGATTGCCCGCAGGCTGATGTACTGGCAGGTCTATTTGCACAAAACCGTGCTGGTGGCGGAGCAGATGCTGGTCAAGGCATTGCAGCGCGCCCGGCAACTGGCGCATGAGGGTTGCGAGCTGGAGGTGTCGCGCAGCCTGGCGTTTTTCCTCTACCGGGATGTTTCACTGGAGGACTTCGACCGGGATCCCGCAGCGGTGCTGGGCCAGTTTACCCGATTGGACGATTACGACATCTTCGCCGCCCTGAAGAGCTTCCGGGATAGCGAGGATTCCCTGTTGTCCTTCCTGGCGGGCAGTATTCTCGACCGGCGGCTTTTCCGGATCGAGGTGCGCAACCAGCCGTTTGAATTAGATTATTTGGCCGCCGTGCGGGAAAAAACGCAGACAGCCTTTTCCCATTTCCCCGACGGCTCGCTGGATTACCTCGTGTTCGGGGGGGAGGAAAGAAACCATGCCTACAGCACTTCGCGTGATGAGATAAAGATATTGTTTAAAGACGGCCGTGTACTGCCCATGTCACAGCTATCGGATTTCGGGTTGCACACCGGCATGGTGAAGAAGTTCTATCTCTGCTATCCAAAATAATCGGGCCAAGGTTAATCGCTGTGATTCCCCCTTGTCAGGTGGTTGTTTTTTTTGGCAGCGACTTTTGAATCTCGGAAAAGAAGAACGCATGCCCCTCGGAGTTGATGTGGTCATCAATTTCAAAGAAATAGCGCTCCATGTCCTTTTCATCTGGCGTAATGAATTCCACCTTGACAGCCGGGAGGCGCTCCTGCAGCCTATTCCGCAGGTCTTCCATGCGATGGGTCTGGTAGCGGATCGCTGCCTTGGGAAAATAACCTGGTGAAGAGGCGTTCAGCAGGATCACTTGCTGCACCTCCTGGAAAGCCGGCTTTGATAAAAAATGGACCACGATCTGTTCCACGTCAATGTCAAAGGAGTGAGGTGCCATTTCGATGGGTGGCTCGACAGTGAAGGGCCTGTTGATGGGGATTTCGAAAAAAAAGCGCTTGAGGACCTGGTACTGTATGGCTTCCGGCCAGGAAAAAGGGCGCATATAAACAGGCAGCAGGTCGTATATCAATTGGTAGCGGACCGGATGCACCGGCTGCTGGTAGTAATTATATAATTCCCGCTGCGAATGACGCTTATAATTGAAGCCAGAGTAGTTGAAAGTCACGTTTTCAGTGCTGTCGTTTTCACAGTAGTGCAGGACCAGCACCGTGGGCTTTTCAATGACTCCCTCCTCAACCAATTCCTCACATTTCTTGAACTCCCTGGCTGAGCCAAAGCTGGAGCAGGCCACCAGGCTGGTGGAATAGCCGCTTGCGTTCAGCAGGCTGGCGTAGGTCTGGTTGTCGCTGACGCCCAAACCGAAGGCATGGGAGTCTCCCAGCACGGCGATTTGAAGCGAATCATCCTTGCCGGAGGCGACTTTGCCGCAGACGCGCATGCCGGCACTGTCCACATTGTACTGGTAATTGCAGTCGAACAGCGCGAGATTGTACTGGCCCGGCGTATTGAAATAGAAGGTGGTGGAATCGTAGTGGCAATAGTATTGAGGATAGACGATGAAGTTCTTATGAAGCGGTTTGAAGAGCTTGTCGAACATCACAGTGTGACCCGTTTCACCGTGAATGAAGCGGTCCTTGATGCGCCAGTAGAAATGCAGTGCCACACCATGCCCCAGCAGGTAAACCAACAGGAAGATGGCTGCGAGGTTGAAGATTACAATCTTAAGATACTTCGTTATTGTTTTCATGTTGGGTTTTCCAAGGCCCTTCCATCGGGGCCGTTTTAAGCCCTTGCTGTTGGCCTTTGGCTTTGTGTTAAACTCGATGATTTCTCACGACAGTCGCTCCAGGACCAGGGCGGAGGCGCCTCCTCCCCCGTTGCAAATGGCGGCCAGGCCGTAGCGGCCCTGCCATTGGTGGAGCACGTTGTTCAGGGTTGTGATGATGCGCGTCCCGGAGGCTCCCAGTGGGTGGCCCAGGGAAACTGCGCCGCCGAAGACATTGGTTTGCTGGTGTTCGATTTCCATCAGTTTGATAAAGGCGAGGGCCACGACGGAGAAGGCCTCGTTTACCTCGAAGTAGTCGATGTCATTTTTGCTCAGTCCTGCCCTTTGGAGGGCCTTGTTGGCTGCCAGGGTGGGCGTGGTGGTAAACCAGGCCGGCTCCTGTTCCGCATCGGCGAAGGCGACGATGCGCGCCAAGGGGGTGAGATTGAGTTCTTTCACTTTCCTGCCCGATGCCAGGATCATGGCGGCGGCGCCGTCGTTGATGGTCGAGGCATTGGCAGCGGTGACGGTGCCGTTGGCGGTGAAGGCCGGGTGCAGCGTCGGTATCTTGTGGAACATGACTTTTTTAAATTCCTCGTCTTCCGTCACGGAAAGGGCGGGGCCTTTGCGTTGGGGGACCGGGACGGGTACGATTTCAGGCTGGAAGTAGCCGGCTTCCGTTGCCTTGGCCGAGCGTTCGTAACTGCTGACGGCGAAGGCATCCTGTTCCTCCCTGGAGATGTTGTAGCGCTCGGCGGTGCGGTCGGCGAAGACCCCCATGGCGCACTGGTCGTACACGTCGGTGAGGCCGTCTTTCGCCAGTCCGTCCACAAAGGCGGCATCGCCGTACTTGTAGCCCCAGCGGGCGTTGGGGAGGTAGTAGGGGATGGCCGACATGTTTTCCATGCCGCCCGCCAGCACGATGTCATTGTGGCCCAGCATGATGCTTTGGGCGCCGAACATGACGGATTTCATGCCGGAGGCGCAGACTTTGTTGACGGTGGTGCAGGGGACGTTGTCGGGGATGCCAGCGGACCTGGCCGCCTGCCGGGCAGGCGCTTGTCCCAGGTTAGCGGAGACGACATTGCCCATGAGGACCTCCTCCACTTGTTCCGGTGCCAGCCCGGCTTTGGACAGGGCTCCTTTCATGGCCGCAGCTCCGAGTTCAGTGGCTGGAACGCCTGCCAATGTTCCGCCGAAGCTGCCGATGGGGGTTCTTACGGCGGACACGACATATACTTCTTGCATAACAGTGGGTTGTTTTGATTAGGGGTTGCAAAGATATGCAATATTGCGGGTAATATCGAGGTCAAGTCGTCAGTGCAGGCAGGTGTCTTGAAATGAAGCCTGTCTCAAATGTTTCGGTTTTCTTTTTGAAAGTAGTTTTGACGTTGCCGATTTTCCCTGGGAAAGGTCGGGCCTGTCTCAAAAGATCCGGCCATCCATTCTACCGGTGCCGCTTAGCTCTCGGGAAGGGAATCCCAAAGGCTGTTTCAAAAGACCCGGCAAGCCTTTCCGCCGGTGCCGATCGGTTTCCGGAAAGGGTATTCGGCCGGCCGCAGGCCGGCCGAATACCCTGAAATCCCCCTTTCCGCCGCGGTTTGGCGAAGCCAAACCGCGGCGGAAGGGG
>JBEAYO010000373.1:0-4151 GCA_041159285.1 Bacteroidota bacterium
AACCAAGGCCGAGCAGCCTTCATGCTGCTGCCCATGGACCTCGAGCAGCGCAACCACCTCAAAGCCTACGGCATCACTTACTGGGTCATCAACAACAATGTGGAAGCCTGGTGGCTGCTGAACTACCGCGGCGGCAGTTTTGCCTTTCCCCATACCACTATCTTCGAAAACGAATGCAAAATAAGGGGCGTGAGCTTTGAAATCATCCCCGACGCCGCCTTCAACCTCATCCTTCAGGAAATCGCGCGCCCTGAGGCAAACATGGACGCCATCAAGCTGGAAAAACCGCCCAAGATCGCGGTCTATACCCCGACGGAGGAGTTCAAGAGCCAGCGCGGAGACGAGATCCAGCCCTGGGATGACGCCGTCACCCTGGTGCTCACCTATGCCGAGATTCCCTTCGACAAGATCTATGACAACGAGGTGTTGTCAGACAAACTGACGGAATACGACTGGCTACACCTGCACCACGAGGATTTCACGGGCCAGTACGGCAAGTTTTACGCCGGCTACCACACCCAGGAGTGGTACCGGGAGAATCAGCGCCTTTCTGAGGAACTGGCCAGGAAAAACGGCTTCCAGAAGGTGTCGCAGCTGAAGCTGGCGGTGGCCAAGAGAATCAAGGAATACGTAGTGGGGGGAGGCTTCATGTTCGCCATGTGCTCGGCGACGGATTCCTATGACATTGCCCTGGCTTCTGAGGGGCTTGACATCTGCGACAAGTTCTACGACGGGGACCCGCTGGATCCCAGCGCCCTGAATCAACTGGACTTCACCAAGACCTTTGCCTTTGAGAATTTCGAGCTGGTGAAGAATCCGCTGGAGTATGAGTTTTCCAACATTGACAACCACTATGGCCGGAACCTGGATCCGGAACAGGATTATTTCACGCTGTTTGATTTTTCCGCCAAGTGGGACCCGGTGCCTACGATGCTGACACAATGCCACACGCGGACAGTCAAGGGCTTCATGGGGCAGACGACTGCCTTCAGCAAGGGTGTCCTAAAGTCGAATGTGCTGGTGCTGGGCGAGACGAAGCCGGTGAAGGAGGTGCGCTATATCCACAGCCCGGTGGGCCGGGGTTTCTTCACTTTCTACGGGGGCCACGACCCCGAGGACTACCGGCATTACGTCCACGACCCCGACACGGACCTGAACCTCCATCCCAATTCCCCCGGCTATCGCCTCATTCTGAACAATGTGCTGTTCCCGGCGGCCAGGAAGAAGGAACGGAAGACATAATGCGCCTGAATGGGCAGGCTCAGGCTGACCGGTGTTTTACCGACGGTCCGGAAATCCCCTCTTCGCTTCGGTGGAGAGGGGATTTTTTTTGGTTAGGGACACATTCTTTTAAAAGGAGGCTGACTAACACCACTGCCAGGAAACAAAAAATACAGCCAGCAGCAAGGCGTTGTAAAGCAGGTAAGTGTGCCAGTCAGTGTAGCGGTGAGGGGCAACGCCCAGGACTTTCCAGTTGTACCAAAGCAGGAGGAGGCGATCCACCAGGAAGGCGGCTACGGCGGCGAAGGCAATGCCAGGAAGGCCGAAAAGGCGGCCCCACCACCAGCCCAGGGACAGAAGGGTGAACAATTCGAGCATAGCGCTGAAGGTCAGCACCAGATTGTGGCGGCGGCTCATGGCTACCACCTGGGGCATGAGGATGCGTCCGGAAAGCAGGAGAGTGAATATATTGAACAAGCGCGCAGAATCCTTGAAGTCGGCATTGAAGACCAGCGGGAACAACAACGGCGAAGCCAGCATGGAGGCCATGCCCAGGGGAAAGAGCCAGTGGGACAGACGCCTGGTTTGCTCCCGGATGCGCGCCAGGCCACCCTCCGGGTCTGCAGACACCTCGGGCAGCAGGGAGGCGGCCAGGGAAGTTGCCAGCAGCACAGCCAGGGGAAACTCCCGGGCTCCGTAGCGGAAGATGGCAAAAGCCTTTTCATCCTCAAACAGCGCGGCGACCATCAGCCCGCTGGCGTACTCCGTCCCCTTGCCGATGAGGGAAAACAACATCAGGGGCAGGGCCAGGGGAGCCAGCCGCCGCACGAAGCGGCCGTTCCAGCGGCAGCGGGTATGGCGGATAACCACCCCTACACCCCAGCAGAATTTCAGGGCGGCCGAGGCCGTCATACTCCACCAGACAGCCCGAAGGCCGAGGCCTGCCAACACCGGGACGAGCACGAGGACCAGCTGCAGGCCGTAACTCACAGCACCGAAAAGGACGATGGAGCGGTAACGCCCCAGCAACAGGTACAGGATGTGGATGAGGAAGGTGGGCGCGTTGAGGGCCAGGTAAAGGGCGATGAGGTCCATCAAGGGCAGGGCATCCCCACCTGCGACCATGCCGGCAAGGGCGTGGCGGAACCCGTAGGTGAGCAGGGCGGTACCGATGCCGGCCAGGAGGAAGAGCAAGGCCGCGCTGAACAAGGCGCTCTCCCGCTCCCCGGGATCCTCCCAGGCCGGGTAGAGCTGCAACAGGGCGTTCTGCCCGCCAGCTACCCAGAAAAAACAAGCCAGCGCCGAGAGGAAAACCAGGCCTTCGTATAGGGAAATCCAGGCCGTGGGCAGACCGCTTTTGGCCAGCAGTACACCGGTCAGGATGGCAGCCCCGAACTGCATGGCCTGGAAGAGCTGCATGCTGCCGGCACTGGTGTAGATATGTTTTTTTAAATTAATGATGGCCAGCGGGTTGTGTTACTGTGATGGCAGGCTCAGCCCTCCAGGACCTGCTCCCGCTCCTGGAAGACGACCCCGTATTGCTTGAGTTCCTCCAGCACGGGCTCGTACACCTCCTTGCGGACAGGGATATTGACGCCGGCAGCCGCAATTTTGCCGAGCAGCACCTGTTTGGCGAAAATGCCAAGCGGCAGCCCCACCAGGCGGGCCATGGCCGTGTCGCCGGCATCGGTTCCCTCGAGCACCAGGGTGGATTCCAGGCGGTGCTTCCTTCCCTCGAGCTCGTAGTCAAAGACATGCTGCATGACGATGAGGTCGCGGTCCTTGGGTTCCAGCTTCCATTTCTCAAGCAGCAGGTTTTCCAGGATCAGGGCAGGCGTGGCATTCTCCAAACCAATCTTCTTCTTGCTGAAAAGACCCAGCCAGTCCAGCTTCTTCATGACCGGAGAGAACTCGCTTTCACCGAGCAGGGCTGCGATGCGCTCCTTGACGGAGGCGCCGCTGCGACCCTCCTTGCTCAGGTAGGCCTCCATGAGCTCGTGGTAGCTGATCCTGGAGGAATCCAGGATGGGGTAGGTGCCATCGGTGAGGCCGATTTGCACCAGGGCGTTCCAGGCGTCGCAGAACCCACGGTAGCGGATCGTACCGCGGTAGAGCGAGGGAATGTCATCCAGCCCGTAGGCTTCCCGGTAGAGCAGCGACTCGCGGTTGGCATACACCTCGAAGGGCTCCTCAAATCCCGGGATTTCTATCAGCCGGTATTCCTTGAACAGGCGGCTGTAGGGGATGTATTTGAACTTTCCGTTTTCCAGGTACTGGGCCGTTCCCTGGCCGGCCTTCACGACGTTGCGGGGGTTCCAGGTGAACTTGTAACGCCAGGGGTTCTTTTTCAGGCAATCCAGGGCTACGAGTCCGCCGGCATTGGAACTGAAGGCGGTAATCCTGCCGCCCTTGGCCTTGATCTCATCTATCTTCTGCATGGCAGACATGTGGTCAATGCCAGGGTCCAGGCCCATTTCACCCATGAAGATGAGCTCCCGGTTGCGGAAGTCATCGCTGAGCTTGTAGATGTCCTTGGAGACGTAGGAAGCAGTGATGAGGTGTTTCTTGAAGCGGATGCAGTCGTAGGCGACCTCCAGGTGCAGTTGTGGAGGCAGCAGGGAAATAACGACGTCCGAGCGGCCGATTAGCTGTTGCCGGTCTTCCGTCTTGGAGGCATCGAGCCAGACAGCCCTGCCATTGGGATGGTTGTTGATTTTTTTAGCCGCGCTTTCCTGGTCGGCATCGGCGACAGTGACAAACCAGTTGTGTTCCTTTGCGCGATCCAGCGTGTAGCGGATGCAGGCGGAGGCGGACCTTCCGGCGCCGAGAATCAGAATATTGCCCATGAGGGATATTTGAGTGCGCCCGCCCCGGCCGGTGCAGCGTCAAACAGGTTTGGTCTGACGCCTCCGTGCCCTGTCCTTTCTGTC
>JBEAYO010000374.1:0-4128 GCA_041159285.1 Bacteroidota bacterium
GCTGCGCCCCGCGCCCTTTCCGGGAGTCCAGCGGTATCTGCAAGGGTGGCTGAACAGTTACAAAAGCACAAACAGAAAAGCAATCATAAAAACCAAACAAAGTCAAAATGAACCCTCCAGTGATTGAAACGGGTCGTCTGATGCTTCGGCCCCTCGTGCTTGCAGACAAAGACCCCCTGCTGGAATTTTTCACAGATCCGGAGGCCATTGCCTTTCTTCCCACGGAGGTGAGCGGGGAGAAGTTTGCCGAATTGTGGATTCAGCGCCAGTTGCGCCGTTACGAGTCAACTGGGTACGGGCTTTCGGCAGTCGTGCTGAAAGAAACTGGCGAATTGCTGGGCCAGTGCGGGTTGATCCGCCAGTTTGTGGATGGGATTCCCAAGTGGGAGGTCGGCTATCACCTCATCCGCAGGCATTGGGGAAAAGGGTATGCGACGGAAGCGGCCCGAGCCTGGAGGGACCATTGCTTTGAAAATGAAATGGCGGAGACGCTCATCTCGCTTATAGATGCCGGCAACCTGCGCTCGCAGGCCGTTGCAGCACGCAATGGCATGAGTTTTTGGAAGGAGACGATTTTCAAAGGGTTGCCGGTTCATGTGCACCGGATCCGCCGCGCTGAATGGGAGCAGCTGCCGCGCTGAGGGATATTTCAGGGAGCTCCCCGGCCTACTCAGCCGGCGGCTGGTTCACCCATGGCTTCCTGGAAAGCAACATCGTGGCAGCTTCCTCTCCCCTGGGGATCAACTTGAAAAACTCATCCACGTAGGACTCGAGGTCCTTGCGGGTTTCAGGCCCCAGTTCCTGGTAATCGCGAATCAGCTTTTTCAAAGCGTTCTCC
Organism: Bacteroidota bacterium; assembly: GCA_041159285.1. GTDB lineage: Bacteria > Bacteroidota > Bacteroidia > Chitinophagales > Saprospiraceae > UBA6168. The sequence goes on from JBEAYO010000374.1 coordinate 839, forward strand.
TTTCCAAGGAAAAAAGGAAAAGCAGCCGCAAGCTCCTGAGGAGGAATCTTCCGGCCAAAGTAAACCCGCTCCCTCATGGACTTCTGTCCGATGTGCGTCTTCGGCTTCGCGTACGGAGCATTCACAAAGCCGCTGTAGTCAAAATCGTACACCACGGGTACGTACATGCCCCCTTCCTGTTGTAAAAACTCGATGTTCCTTCCCGGCTTGTAGCCCCATTCCACATTGCCTATCATAAATTGAAAAAGCGCGCTGATCTTGTCGTGTTCAACCGATACGGAATCCTGCGGAACATTGAGCGGATCCACCGGCCTGGTGTTCGTGCGGTAAGCCAGGTCTGCCACGTCCTCTATGAGGAGGCCAACCTGCCTGACTTCCCGGCCGTCAGCTTCGTTGACGTAGGTGACCTGCAGCCATTTCACCCGGAAGCTCGTCTCGCTTATTTCGTTGTGCAAGCGATAAACCAGCATTTCCTTCAACAACAGTTCGCGGGCCAGGGAGTCACTTCCGCTGCATTGGGTCATCAGACGAAAATCTCCGAACTGATTCAGGCCCATGGCCTGGAGGTCCTCTTTGTCAAAGCCAAGCCTGAGCAGCGGAAAATCGCAACGCGTGCGGCGGTATTTTCCCCGCATGCCTACGCCGGCCTGCATTTCCCGCCAGGCGCCTACGCCGGAGCGGAATTGAAACTTCCCGGGCAGGTAGCCTTCGAGGAACTTATTCGTCAGCAGCGAATCCACATTGGTGGTGATTCGGACTTCAAGGGAATCGGTGGCTGCCAGTATTTCAAACAAACCCCTGGACGCCGGCGGCTGCGCAGCCGCATAGGATGGAAGGAGAAACAAAAGAAAGCCAGGCAAACAAAGGTTGGGGAGCAGCTGGCTGCCCCGGACAGAAGCAAGAAGGCATCGTTTGAAGCGAAATGAGAATGGGTTCATACTTAATCTGATTAACGACGACAGGGCGTTTGCTGGCGGCATCAGGTCTTCCAGTACCGCAGCAGCAGCACCTCGGCAGCCAGGGCCAGCAGGGCCATCCAGATGCACACCTTCCAGAGCACGATGCCCCGGTTGCGGTCGCTGACGACCTCCTCGAAATTGGCCGCCGCCACCCCTGTCAGCACGCTGATGTTGTCGCCGGCCGCCGCTTCCAGTTCCTCCTCTGTCAGGCAGCTGAGGTCTGATTCGCGGCGGTCGTGGTTGAAGGCGAATTTAGACAGCAGGGTGTCGGTCTCCGGCACCAGGTCGTAGAAACCAGCTTCCGGGATTTTGTTCTGAAGCCCCAGGATGAGCCTGGAGCTGACCGAGCGCTGCTCCGGAATGAACTCGCCGGAGGAGCCCCTGAGGCGGTAGATTCTCTCCGCTCCGCTGTTGACAACATCCGTTTCAACGACTTCGTCCCTGGCGATGACATAGGCAATGGGCTTGTTGCCGGCGCTGGAAATGGCCATCTTATACAGCATGGGGATGAACACCTCCCCGCTGCGGGCCAGGTTGCTGTAATTTTCATCCAGGGGGGCCGAGCAGAAGTAAAACAAGCCCTGTCCGCTTTTGAACTTGCTGAGGAAGGCCTGGCCGTCGCGGTAGGTCAGCAGCTGCTCCTCGGCGGTGGCGGCGGAAGTACCCTGGCGGAAGTTGCCTTGTGTGACCGGCAGCTTCAGGTTGGCTGATTTGTTTTCAAACACGTCCCTGAAAATGAATTCGGCTGTGTTGACATCGCTGACGATGCGCTCCTGCTGTTCGAAGTTCAGCAATTCGTTGGCAGGAATGCTGCGCAGCAGCTCGTTGTAGCTGTCCTTTCCGGCATTGGCGGCTGGGAATACCACGACTTTGCCGCCGCCGTCGAGGTATTTCTTCAGTTCAGCTGCCAGGCCGGAGGAGATGTTGCCCAGGCCGTTGCAGACGATGAGCTGGAAGCCGGGAAAGCCGGAGTAGTCCAGGTTGCGGCTGGACTGGTGGGTGACCTTGAAGAAACCGGCGCCGTCGAAGGCAGCATCCAGGAAGGGGTTGGTGGTCAGTTCATCGATGACGAGCACACGGACGGCTTCCGCCACGTTAAAGGCGAAGTAGTAGTGGTCGTCGAACTGGACCGGGTAGTCCGTGATGGTGAGTTCCGCCTCGTGCCAGCCCGTCTTGCGGATGGAGACGGCGACAGTGTCCACGATGGAGGCATTGGCGGGGATGCTTACTTCCCCGACCGGTTTTGCTTCCCCGTCGTATTTGATGCTGAGGCGGATGTTTTCTGCTGTTTCATCGCTCCAGTTCTTGAGTTTAACCATCAGGGTGTTGGGTTGGCCGGGCAGCTGGATGGGGGCCTCGAACCAGGCGCTGTCGATACTGACGTTGCGTTCCTGGACGGCCTGGAGCGGCACGAGGTTCACCTGCAGGAGGCTGTCCTTGTAGTTTTGGGGGTCTGTGGCGCTGGCCTGGAAGTCGGAGATGACGTAGGAGATCTTATTGGCATTTTTGCTGGCTGCGAGCACTTGTTGCTGCCGGTTGAGCACGTAGGAGAGAGTGCGGACAGCCGGGGAGATCTTGATTTCATCGATGAGGTTGAGGGCCTCCTCCTTGCTGACCAGTCGCTGGTGCCTGCCTTCGAAGTCGTTGGTGAGGATCTGGAATCGGTCCTCCACGGAGTAGGCATTGACGATTTCGCGGGCGCGTTGCCTGGCTTTTTCAATCAGGGGGGCGTCTTCGCTCAGGGCGCTCATGCTGAAGGAGTTGTCTATGAAAACGCCGACGGCGTTTTCACCTTGGCGCACCTCGACGTCTTTGGGGATGAAGGGTTGTGCAAAGGCGAACACCAGCATGGCGATTGCCAGGCAGCGCATGAGGAGCACCAGGAGGTTGCGGAGTTTTTGTCTGGCGCTGGTTTCTTCTTTCACCTCTTTGAGGAAACGCACGTTGGTGAAATAAACTTTTTTGAAACGCCGGAAATAGAAGAGGTGTATGACAATGGGGATGGCCAGTGCTGCCAGTGCGAACAGGAAGGAAGGATATAGAAACTGCATGTGCCGTTTGATGTTTTGTATTGCGCGTTCCGGTGTTACCGGTCCGGACTCATTAGTACGTCTTTAGCGTCAGTTTGTTGTATGGTGCGGTTTAAAAAAGACGCCGCTGAATGTATCACTGGCCTCGGGTTATACCAGGGAATAGCGCTCGGGGCTGTGTCAAAAGACCCTGCCATTCATTCTGCTTGAGCCGGTTAGCTTCCGGGAAGGGCAGAGGCTGTCTCAAAAGACCCGGCAATTCGTTCCGCCGGATCCGATTGTTATCCGGGGTTGTGTAAAA
>JBEAYO010000375.1:0-4117 GCA_041159285.1 Bacteroidota bacterium
ACCTGTGGGCAACTGCCTCCCCTTGTGAAAAGGGCGCGGGGCGCAGCCCCGCCGAGCGCCCTTTCCGGGAGGTAAGCAGCACCGGCCGAAAACACTGTGATTTTGAAGGCATTCTTTTTTCAGTAACCCCTGTGTCACCCACAGGTTTTCATGTAGAACCTAATATTTAATTTGGCTTTGGGGGGCGGAAGGTGAGATTGAAGGACACGTTGGGAGAAGCCGCGTACCAGCAAGTCCGGGAGGAAGGAATTGAAAAAGGCTTGGAAAAAGCCCGGGAGGAAGGCATCGAAATAGACGAACTGGCATCCCGTTTCGAAGAAAAGCTAAAAGTGCTTCAAAAGCTCCTCGAGAAAGGTGCCGAGACCGAATTTGCCGCCTTTGTCACCAGCCTGTCCTCAGGCTTTGCACAGGCTTTTTAGCGACTTTATGACGAAAAGAAGGCAGGGCTGCTGTTCGAGGCGGCTGCTCTCACCCGCCTGTCAAAAAATAAGGTGGACGCTGCCCTGGAAATCAGAGCTGGCTTACAGGCCTGCGGTTTTTCGGAGCGGGAGGCAGCGCTGTATTTCGAGGCAGCGGAGTGAAATATGTCATTCCTTGTTGCAGGTCTTCTGGAATCTTCACATACAACGGCGCAGTATTCTGGCAATATGTAATGGCTTTTCTGGTAAGAAAGTCCCCACCAACTAAAAATCCCCCTCGCGCAGTCCGCGCGAGGGGGATTTTTTTTGACAGGTAAGTGCTGTTGACCTGCTTAGAGAAAGCAATCAAAGCTTCACTACCTTCAGCACCCGGGACATGCTGCCATCAGCCACCACCTGGAGGAAATAAACCCCGGAAGCAGGCAGGGCGGCACCTACCGCAAGCCTGCCGCTCTGCTGGACAAGCGGCAGCGAGCTGACGGGCATGCCCAGGGCATTGTAAACCATCAGCCGCGCATTCTGGAAACTGCCGCCCAGCGCATAATCCACGACAGTCTCTTGCTGGAAGGGGTTGGGAGCCGCTGTGAGCACCCACTCCTTGACAACCGATTGCGTTGAGACCAGTACCGGAACGGTCAGCGAAAACACCGAGATGCCGCAATCGTTGGTGGCAGTGAGCGTGACCTCGTAATCCCCGTTCGCGCTGTAGCTGTGCGTGGGGTTTTCCTCCGTGCTGGTCGTGCCGTCGCCGAAGTCCCAGACATAGCTGCTGGCATTCACTGAGAGGTTGGTGAAAATGAGGTTCTCCTCAATGGCGTTGAAGCCGAAATTCGCGGAGGGCTTGTCTCCTACCTCTATGAGCTGGGAAAGTTCTGCCTGGCTTTGTCCGGCGCTGTTGGATATTTTCAGCAACGCGTTGTAAACGCCCGGCAGTTCATAAGTGACAGCGGGGTTCTGCTCGGTGGAGGTCGCAGGATTGCCGCCCGGGAATTCCCAGGCCCAGCCGTCCGGATTGCCGCTCGACAGGTCCGTGAACTGGACTGTCAACGGCACACAGCCGCTGGTGACATTGGCCGAAAACTCGGCGACTGGCGGCACCGCCGTGATTTCCACATTTTGGCCGAAGGTTTCAGTGCCACAGCTGTTTTCTACGGTCAGTGACACCGTGTAAGTACCCACCTGCTGGTAAGTGTGCACAGGATTCTCCTGGCTGCTGGAGGTGCCGTCGCCGAAATTCCAGGCATAGCTGCCGTTGCCGGAGAGGTTGGTGAAGGTTGCGGCTGCCCCGTTCACCAAGTAGCTGAAGTTCGCGGAAGGCGCAGCGTTGACGGTGATGAATCCGGGCTTTTCTATTGTGTAGGTGTTTCCGTCACCCGTCACGACGGTGAGGACGACGTCGTAAACGCCGGGGGCATCATAGGTCACGGAAGCGCTGGCTTCGGTGGAAGCCGCCGGGTTGCCGCCGGGGAAGGACCAGTTCCAGGACACCGCCTCGGTGCCGTTGTCGGTGAATTGAACCGTCAGCGGGGCACATCCGCTGGTTACATCCGCTGAAAAGGGAGGATATTCGGAGGCATCTTCCACCAGGAAGGCGTCCACGGCAGCTTCCACGAGGTGGCCGGAGCCTTGCAGGTCGCCGGTTTCAAAGATGACCTTCATGTTGTTGGTCAGGGGGATGAGGCCGTTCAGGTTGAAGGAAGCCTGGGGCCTCCACTGGCTTTGCGACTGGTTGATCGTTTCCAGCACCACTTCTGTCGTGCCATTGGAGATGCGCACCTGTAGGGCGTCATTGGGCTGACCATTGCCGCCATTGTTGAAAAACCAGCTGCGGTATTTCAACACGGGTTCGTTGTAGTTGCTCAGGTCCATGGCAGGAGAAGACAGGGTCACAGTGCCGTTGTCCACATCGTCATTGCCTGCGCCTCCGCCGCCGTTGCCAGTCACGTAGCACTGGTCGCCCAAGTCCTCCGGAACATCGGTGCCGGGATTGGAGGCTTGTCCGTTGAATTCAGTGCCCACGGGCACGCCGCGTACCCAGAGGCCGCTGGGTGCCGTCTGGGTGGCAGTCCATCCCATGTTCGCAAAGAAATCATCCTGGTAACCGGCACTCATGGAGATCACCAGGGGCGGGCTGTTCTGGCCGATGGTGATGTCGTCGAAAAAGCGGTGGAGGTAACCCCAGGCGGCAGCATAGACGTCATAGGTGCCGCCGAAGACGCCGTTCAGTGTGAAGTTGCCGTTGGCGTCAGTGGTGATGCTGAAGCTGGTTTGGTCGTTTTTCAGGATGACCTGCGCGTTGGGCACCGGGTTGCCATCGAGGGTGCGGACAGTTTGGCCCAGGAGGGTGAAGGAAGACAGCGGATCCAGTTGCACGTCCAGGATGGTGAGTACGCCGTTTTCCAGTACGGCCTGCACCGTTTTGGTGACATAGCCCGTGGCGGAGAAGGTCACTTCAAAAGTGCCGGAGAGCACCTGTCCTGTCTTGTAATCGCCTGCCGCATTCGTATTGGCTGAATTGGCCTGGGTACTGTTGATGTGGACGGTGACGCCATTGATGGGCAGGCCGGTGGCGGAGCTGGTCACCTTGCCTTCCAGCCAGCAGGCTCGCACGTAGTTGACATCGTACACCAGCAGGCCGTTCTGCATGTCGGAGGCGATCACCAGCCCCGAGGGGAAGTAGGGATACACGCCCCAGACGCCGAAGAACCCGGCGGTCTGGCTGACGAAGGAGTCGAAATAACCCACTTCGATGAGGTTTTCCGGCCTGGAGCCGTCAATGATGATGGTGCCTTCGGTGTAGTAGGCCGTGATTACCCAGTCGTTCCATACATGCACGTTGTGGGGGATTGAGCCCATTCCCAGGGTGGCGATCGGACGGAACTGGTCGATTTCGGTGATGTTGTTGAGGTCGGAGATGTCATAGGCGCCCACGGGGGCATTCGCCTTTTCATCAGTGGTAAAAATGACGGTGCTTGAATCGTTCAGCCAGGTATTGTGGGTGAAGAGATAGGGCGTGGCCTGGGTTGCCAGGAGTTGCACATTGCTCTTGTCGGATACGTCATAGACTGAAAACACCCCGGCATAGATGTCGGAGGTATAGAGAATGTTGTTGCGGGCGTAGCTGTCGTGGCAATAGACGGCCGGGGCCTTGCCCACGTAAACCGGGTTGCCGTCGTCGGCAGAGACGTCCACGATGAGCACGCCGCCGCTGTTGAGGTTCGTGCCATTTAGATATAGGTAGCCGAATTCATCCACAGTGATGGAGTGGATGCTGTTCAGGGTACCCAGTCCGGGGATGTTGGGAGCCCAGTGGGTGGAGGTGATGTTGTCCGGGGCGTTGGTCATGTTCACGACCAGGACGCCGCCGCCGCCTTCCGTCACGGCGTAGATGTAATGGCCGTAGGACTTCACCTCGCGCCATTGGGAGTTGACATCGGGGATGAACTTGATTTCCTGGATGTTGGTGGGGTCCTCCAGGCTGACGATGGAGAGGCCGGTGGAGGTTCCCACAGCGGCGTACTCCGTGCTGTCCTCCGGGTCGATGTAGCCCCAAAGGCTGCTGCACACCTGGGTATAGTCTATTTGGTCGAGCAGGGTCATGTTGAGCTGGGCGCTGGCCAGCAGGCTGAAACAGGCGATGAAGGAAGTAAGTACAAGTTTTTTCATATCATTGTAGTTGATGGTTGACAGTTGAAAAA
>JBEAYO010000376.1:0-4115 GCA_041159285.1 Bacteroidota bacterium
GTCTGCTGAACGGCAAGGGGGGGCAGAAAACCAGAATTTTTTCATGCGATTTTAATCGCGATACTTTCATTTTGCTACCTTCGCAGTGCTTTTTGCTCCCTGTGCTTGTTGTTCAAAATTATATAATATGCCTGAGGCAACCACTGACCGTTTTAAATTAATAGAAACAAAAGAAGCCCTGCAGGATTTCGTGCTGCTCAACAGCGACATTGACTGGATGTGTTTTGACACTGAATTCGTGGGGGAAAAGCGCTTCTATACCACCATTTGTCTGATACAGATCGCCACGCGGCACGGTTGCTTTCTCATAGATCCCATCAAGATAAAAGACCTTCAACCCGTCATCGACCTGCTCACCAATGAGAATATCCTGAAGATAGTGCATGCCGGGGAGAATGACTACCGGCTGTTCAACACGCAATTCGGCATCATTCCGAGGAATACCTTCGACACCCAGATTGCGGCATCATTCGCAGGATACAAATACCCAGTGGGCTTTTCAAAGTTGGTGGAAAGCGAGTTGGGCATCCATGTCAGCAAAGGCTTTACAGTGACCGACTGGGAGCAGCGCCCCTTCGACAAGAAGCAATTGGCCTATGCCGTGGCAGATGTCATGCACCTGCGGCAGGTGTGGCAGAATCTCTCTGAAAAGCTCAAGAGCCTCCAACGCCTGGAATGGGCCTACGAGGAGTTCAGGGTCCTGGAATCACCGGAAACTTATGAGTCGGATCCTTACAAGGAAGCGCTGGAAAGCAACCTGATAAAGGGGCTTCGCAAAAAAGAACAGCTTTTTCTGCTGCGCTTGTTTCTGTGGCGGGCCGAGGAAGCCAGGAAGAAAAATTACTCCAAGGAAATGATTCTTCCCGGAAAGCTGATCGGACCCATAGCCAGGGTGATCCACTCCGGTTCAGATGCATTGCGGAACAACAGAAGGCTTCCGGAGTCCATCGTCCAGCGCTACGGGGAGGTGTTTATCAAGATGTTCCAACAGCCCGCCACGGAAATTGAGTTGAACGTGCTGCGACAGATCCCTCCGGACCATGTCGAAAATGAGAAGCAGGATATCCTTATGGAGATGCTGGACCTGTTGGTGCGCTACCGCTGTCTCCAGGCGGGCATTCCTTCCAATGTGGCCATGCCCCGCAGTGCCCTGAGACGTATGAAAAACGATAAGGACTATTTCGAGTCTTGTCTGGAGAGTGGTTGGAGGCGGGAGTTCCTGGGGGAGGAAATCATCAACTGGTTCAGGAACCGGCAGGACCTTGGAATAGAGTTTGTCAACGGCAAGTTCGAGCTAAAAATGCAGCGCTGACCAATGGTCACAAGCGCAGCAGGAACTCTGTGAGATTCACATCGCCGGCAAGCCCCAGCCGTTTTCTCAGGCGATACCTGCTTGTTTCCACCCCGCGTACTGAAATGTTCATCAGCGTGGCGATTTCCTTGGACGACAGGTTCATCCTCAGGTAGGCGCATAGCTTGAAATCACTCGGGTTCAGGTTGGGGAATTTCTCGCCCAGCTTCTTTAGGAATTCCGTGTGGACCTCGTCGAAATACCGGGAGAAATTTTCCCATTCTTCATCCATTCTGGTATCGCTTTCTATTCTCCTGATCAGCTTTTCCAGCTCCTGGTGGAGCTCTGGTTGCATGACTGTCTTGGGTTTCATTCTCTCCAGGGCCTGCCGTATAGTGCCGATAAGTTCGCTTTTTTGAACCAGGTGCATGGTGGTGGTAGCCAGTTCTCGGTTTCGGTGGTTAATCTCGGCGCTCAACTTCTCACTTCTCAGCCGGGCGATTTCTATTTCCGATTGCTTGACCAGCGACAGCTGTTCGGCTTCCTTTTGCCGGTGGGTCGTTTGCAACATCGCTTTTTCTTGCTCAAAACTGCGGCGCTGTGTCAGAAACAACACGGCTATAAGGCCCCAAAAACAGAGGAAGTAAAAGGCGATGGCCAAAGAGCTGGCATACCAGGGGGCTTTGATGTTGAAAGGGAAGGAGATTTCCTGGCTTTCCAGGCCGTGCTTATTGCGTGCCTTGACCCTGAAGACGTAGTCGCCATGCCTCAGGTTATTGAACTCCGCGAATGATTTTTTCTGCCAGGAGGACCATTCCTTTGAGTATCCCTCCAGAAAAAAGGAGTAAGTCGTGAATTCGGCCTGGTCGTAATCAGTGCTGGAGAAGCTAAACCTGATATTGTTCTCTCGATGCGAGAGCAAGGGCACTGCAGGCGGGCCTGCAGGAGATAGATGCCCTCCGAAGAGCAGGCTGTCCTTGAAGGTAGTAACAGATACGCTACTGATAAGCAGGTTAGGGGGCTGCTCCCGCTGCATGTATTTTTCAGCATCGAGGTGTATGAATCCCTGGTCCGTTGCAAAGAACACATGTCTGGGACTCAGGGGCAGGATGAACTCGAATCCACCGACCAGTTTGTCTGTCAGTTCCGGTACCGGCATGCGCTTGACCTGTTTCTTCAAGCCCTCGTCCTGCACCCAGAGCACGCCGGTTTCATTGCCAGCTACATACCAGATGTTTCCATTTCCGTCCTCTTTCAGGAACTTCACCCTGCCGATTGGTTCAAAGAACTCGCTTAGCATGGGATTCTTTCGGAAACGGTTGTCAGAATCCATAAAGCTGTAAATGCCGTGCTCAGTGGCAAACACCAACTCGCCTGAGAGTTTAAAGACGTAGTTATTGAGATTGGAGGGGAGCTGATTGGAAACGTCGTAAAAAGTTGCTTCAGCGGTTCCTGCCATGGAATCAACAGCGAGTTGGAAAACACCCCTGTAGGGATGCGAGACCCAAACCTTGTTGTGCTTGTCGAGGGCCAGAATCCTGCAACTTTCTGAAATGCCTTTCAACTCACGCTGGAAGCGCCAGCCGCCGGCTGTTTTCCGCAGGAGTGACATGCCGCTGTAGTGCCCTGCAACTGCCAGGTTTTCGCTCAAGGGCTGAAAGGTCCAGACGCCGTTGTTTCTCGAAATGGAAGCTGCCTGGTCTTCCTCTATCTGCATGGCGCCGTTGTGAGATCCCATGAGCAGCTGGTTTCCCAGCACCGACAGACTCCAAACCTGCCCGTTGGCATTGAGGACTTTCCTGAATTGATATTGCTCCGCGGGGTTGTAGTATTCCTTCCATGCATTCATGTACAAACCTTGGTTGGTGCCAAAATAAATTCGACCATTGTGTACCGCTGCCGCATAGCCAGTACCCTGGTTGATGCCATCGGGGTAGATGTAGGTAAAAGGGGAGTTGACCGCTGCGTAGTCGATGCCATTGTCCAGGCCCAGCCAGAGATTACCGCTTCTGTCAGCCAGTGTGCTCAGGATTGTATTGTTTTGAAGTCCGTTAGATTTGTTCAGGTGCTGCAAAACACGCTTTCTGGCGTCGAACAACAACAAACCATTGTAGGTAGTTCCTACCGCCAGGCTACCATCCTGCAGCAGGCTGGCAGCAGCTATTTTGTTGGTCTTGAGAAAATCCTCGTAGCCGGTGGACCATTTGGCCAGCTTACTGCCCTTGCAGGAGTATATGCCATGGCTGACGGTGGTGATGATGCTGCTGTCATTGTTGAATGGGAGAATGGCGGAAATCTGAGCACCTGATTCCAGGCCTTGAAGACCGAAGGGCCTGAAGCTGTCCCTGTCCAGGATGAACAAATCTGTTGAAGCATGCTGCAGCAGCAACTGCTGGCCCAAAGCAGCCATGAAGGTCAGCTGATGTCCGCTATGCAAGACCTCCATTTTACCATCTCGGTAGCGAAAGACCTCCTTGTTGGTGCGGAAATAGATTCCCTCCGGCCTGATGACGATGTCCCATACATCTTCGAAGCGCTGATGTCTGGCCTCGAGCAACTGACGCAAGGAATGATAGACCAACTCGCCGGTTTTACCCGCCTGGAAGAAGCCCATTTCTCCCTGCCCTCCCACGAATATCCTGCCGTCTGCCGCGATTGCTGCGGATCGGACGATGGTGCCGTTGCTCAGGGGCCAAAGACGCCAGTATTGGCCATTGAATTCCAGCAGTCCGTTGTTGTTCGCCACATAAATTACCCCGGACTCATCCTGGCAGATTCTCCAGTTTTGTGTTCCCGCCTGGTAGTTTTTTTTACTGTAATTGAC
>JBEAYO010000377.1:0-4105 GCA_041159285.1 Bacteroidota bacterium
GGGGGCCGCCTCCCCCACCCCGCGGCCGGGAAGGAGTTTTCAGGGCGCGGAGCTGCGCCCCGCGCCCTTTTCAAAGAGGGGCACTGCGCCCTAGGGGCTTTTTACACAACTCAGGCGGTCGGCGGGCAGCATCAAGATGGGATTCTAAACAGTTATCCTACCACTAAATTGTGACTGCACAGTTATTACAGCGCCGAAGTGGGAAAGCGACGGTCAATTCTTGCCACGAAGCCGCGCAGCACCTTGCCGGTGCCACCGGTTTCGACGAACTCCGTCACGCCGTCGGCAATCATGTGCTGCATGGTCTGCGTCCAGCGCACCGGTGCCGTCAGCTGGTCCACCAGGTTGCGGCGGATACTATCGGGATCCGTTTCAGGCAGGGCATTGACGTTTTGATACACCGGACATACCGGACGTGCAAAAGGCGTGGCCTCGATGGCAGCCTGCAGCTCCTCCTTCGCCGGCTGCATGAGCGGGGAATGGAAGGCGCCACCCACCTGCAGGACCACTGCCTTGGAGGCACCGGCCTCCTGGCATTTCAGCACAGCGGCTTCAACGCCTTTGACAGTGCCGGAAATCACCAGCTGCCCGGGACAGTTGTAATTGGCGGGGACGACCAGCTCGCCCGTCTCCGCGCAAAGCCTTTCCACCACCTCGTCCTCCAGGCCCAGCACGGCGGCCATGGTGCTTTCCACCAGTTCACAGGCCTTCTGCATGGCCAGAGCCCTTTGCTGCACCAATCTCAGGCCGTCCTCGAACGACATGGCGCCTGCGGCCACCAAGGCGGAGAATTCGCCCAGGGAATGGCCTGCCACCGCCCCCGGCTGGAAATCAGCCCCGGCGAGCCTGGCCCTGATGATGGAGTGCAGGAAAACAGCGGGCTGCGTGACCTTCGTCTGCTTGAGGTCTTCCGCGCTGCCGCTGAACATGATGTCCGACAGACGGTAACCCAGGATGTCGTTGGCTTGTTCAAAAAGTTCTCTCGCAAGGGCACTTTCATCGTACATGTCCTTGCCCATGCCCTCGAATTGGGAGCCTTGTCCCGGAAAAATGTATGCTTTCATGTATTTGCTCAGTGCAGTTTAGTTCCAATCAGATTCAAGAATTCGGCGCGGGTTTCCTGCTTTTGGAATTGGCCGGTGAAAGCGGAAGTCGTAGTGACGGAGTTCTGCTTTTGCACGCCGCGCATCATCATGCACATGTGCGAGGCTTCGATAACGATGGCCACGCCCAGCGGCTTGAGGGTGTGCTCGATGGCGTTCAGGATTTCAAGGGTCAGGCGCTCCTGCACCTGCAGGCGCCTGGCAAAGACGTCCACCACGCGGGGAATCTTGCTCAAGCCGACGATGTATCCGTTGGGGATGTAGGCAATGTGGGCCTTCCCGAGAAATGGCAGCAAGTGGTGTTCGCACAGGGAATAGAGCTCTATATCCTTGACGAGCACCATTTCGCTGTACTCTTCCTTGAACATGGCGGAGCGGAGGATTTCCTCTGCGTCTATATTGTAGCCAGAGGTGAGGAATTGCATGGCCTTGGCGGCGCGCTCGGGGGTTTTGAGCAGGCCTTCGCGCTCGGGATCTTCACCGAGGCCTTCGATGATAAGGCGGTAGCGATCCGAAATTTCACGCGTGAGATTGCCGCTGTTCGTTTCTTCCTCCTGGTAGGACATTTCAATTGTTTTGACCATGATGGCTCTTTATTTGAAGATGAAGGTTAGTTTGCCAACGCGGTTACATACTATATTGTCCGTTACTACACAATGTTCAGTTGTGTCTTGAAAGGGTATGGTTTGAAATCTCGCAGGCTTGTTTTCCATTGCTGCGTGGCTTCCCTTGAATGTCGGCCACTTAAAAATAAAACAGCGGCTATGCTTTTTTGTTGCCGGATTTTCGGGGTTTGTTGACTTGGCGATGAAAAAACAGGGGATGGGGGCTGACAGAATTAACGGATTTTCAGGACTTTTAAGTGCGCACGGCGGTTAATGGTGACAATAGGCAGTATTCTCGCTCTGGCCAGGTGGCTGATGAACAGGGTGGCTTTCCGTTCAGCCAGGAAAGGGCGCGGGGAAGGGGTTTTTGAGGCTGGATATTCTGGTATTATTCTGACACACAACGCACCGAGATTCCGCTGCTGCGGTAGTTGTAGTAAGTGTTGACGGAGCTGCTACTAAAGAAGAGGTACCAGGCGTTGACACTGCCGTTCTCCGTGCTGCTCCAGTAGAAGCCATTGTCGCCGCGGCTGAACAAGGCTCCGAGGTTGTAAATCCTGTAGCCGGTCACTGGAAGAAACAAGCCCGGACCGATGAATCGGCCGCTGCTGTAGTTTGTGGGGCTGCTTGTCCAGGTTCCCACTGTGCTTTGAGTGTTATTCGAAAACACAGCATCCCATTGTGCTTTGGTTGGCAGGCGGAAGCCTGCCGGACAGGGGTCGTTCACAGTTTTCGAGGCATCCAGCCAGGCTCCGTTGGAAGCAAACGTTTGGTTCCATCCACCAATTGAGGCCTCGTTGGCCTGGCCAGCATCCGGGCCTGTAGGCCCGTGTGCGAAGTCTTCAGTGTTCGTATTCAGCCAAACCATGGGGTCTGGCCCCTTGCGTCCCCATTGAAAGTACCCGCCAACAATCTCCCAACTTGGTTGAAAGGGATAGGCAGAGGTGTTGGCAACTGCCAGGTTGTGGCACATGAATGACTTCCAGGTGCCAGGTGCCAAATAGGCACCACAGTTGACTGGAAGGTCCAGGGAGCAGCTCTGGCCACCGATATTCAGGGCAAAGCTGGCAATGCCTGCATTGGCGGGTATGCCGCTGATTACAAAAGGCAAGGTGCCAATGCCAGTGGTGAAGTTGCCTGCTGCAAGTGTGGCCGTCAGGCCTGCCACACCAGCAGAGGACACTGTCTGGCCTGTATTCGCACTGCCATTGCCACCTGTGTAGGGAACAATGGCAATGACGCCTGTGGCTGGTTGAAAAGGAACCAGCGGATTGCCCAAAATACTGGCACTGTTGCACTGCAAGGTGCTGATGGCGCCCTGTGTGACGGTCAGATTCAGGGTGCAATTCTGGCCGCCGGCGTTAAGGGCAAAACTGGCCGTGCCAACAGAAGCGGGCGTACCTGAAATTCTGTAATCCAAGCTGCCGTTGCCATTGGCAAAACTGCCAGGCGCGAGGGTGGCAGTCAGCCCTGTCACGCCGGAAGAGACTACCCTCAGGCCGGCTTGAGATCCGCCATCGCCGCCGCTGTAGGGAATACTGACGAAAACCCCGGACGCAGGCTGTCCTGCCGCCAACGTGCCGCTCATGGTTGCCCCGGCACAGTCCAGCGCTGTCACTTTGCCATTAACGGCAAAGCTAATCCAATTCGGAGCGGAAGGTGTCCCCAGGTTCATCTCCAACACGCCCGAGCTGGTGTTATAGATCATCAAGCCGGTGGCAGGACTATCAATAACGTCGCGCTGGGCCTGTGTCATGCGCGGCAGCAGGAATCCCTTGTCGGTGCTCTGCACTTCAAAGAGCGCGGAAGACTCAGTCTGGCTATAGACCATGAGCGGCATGAGAAGGGCTAGAATCAGCAGCGGTGCTGACAAGGTGCGAATTTGCAGGTACAGTGTTGTGGTACCTGGCCACGACAGGTTCTTTGTGATCCGGACTTTCATTTTTGAGCTGGATTTTATTTTCAATTACCGATACGCTATGGCTTCCTTATGCAATTTATCGGTTAAAGCGGCGCTTTTTTGAGCATGAAGAATAGGTTAGGCAGGGTGGCGGGGCTTTTTTATACAGGCACGGCAGACGAAACAGTCGCGGCTACTCAAGCCTTACTCGTAACACGCAATGAAGCTAATTTTGCCAAAGTCGGGATTTGGTGATTACAAGACAGTTTAACAAATGTAGCGTTTTTTTTATAAAACTTTGTATTCTTCACTTTTTTTTATGCAAGCCGAAACCAGCCTATTATTTTCTTTCGCCACCGGAGGCGACAAAAGTCTTTTTGAGACAGCCTCTACCCCCGGAGTCGTGTAAAAGTCCTTGCGGCTGGTGCCGCCGGTGCCGCATGGCTTCCGGAAAGGGCGCTCGGCGGGCCTGGGGCCCGCCGAGCGCCCTAAGACCC
>JBEAYO010000378.1:0-4099 GCA_041159285.1 Bacteroidota bacterium
TTTTAGGGCGCGGGGCTGCGCCCCGCGCCCTTTCCGAAAGGCAAGCAGAATCGAATGAATTTTAATTGCTTTTGTCTACAAAATAAGCACAGTCTTTATGAAAAATATTTTCTCGGCGCTTTGCACGCTCCAGCAAGCGAAAAGCAAGGCCCTCGCGCTCTTCGCACTGGCTCCCCTGGCCCTTGCAGCACAACGCTACCAGCCCATGGAGCTGGCGACCCCGCCGGCCAGTGCCTACCTTGTGGAAAACCTGGTGGAGCTGAACTCCCCTTCACTGGACTTCTGTGCACTGCCCTGCCTCAACGGCGTGGTTTTCACTTCCTCCCGTGGCAATGGAAGCGTGTTCTTTTGTCAGGAAGACCTCATCAGCGGGCGGTATTCAGACCTTTACTTTGCGCGCACCGACAAAGGCGGCAGCTTTTCCTATCCAGAACTGCTGTACGGAGATGTGAATGGCAGGTACCACGACGGCGCGGCCACCTTCCCCCGGAATGCCGAAACCATGTACTTTTCCCGCAACCACAGCAAGGGCGTGAAGACTGACAGCCTCATGGACCTTCGCATTTATTCGGCCACCCGAAAAAAGGGGAACTGGGTGAATACGCAGGAAATCCCCGTCAACATCGCCGGCTCAGCCACCTGTCACCCCGCCCTGTCTCCTGCGGAAGACATCCTCGTGTTTTCCTCCAACCGCCCCGGCGGCTATGGCAAGATGGACTTGTACATGGTGAAGAAAAGCGGCGCCAAATGGGGCTTGCCCGTCAACCTCGGCCCGCAGGTGAATACGGAGGGCAATGAAATTTTCCCTTTCCTGGCACCGGACGGCATGCTCTACTTCGCCTCTGACGGGTACGACGGACAGGGAGGCTTAGACGTATATGGCATCCGCACCGACGGGCAAACAGTTTTCCAGTTTGTCCACTTGCCGGCGCCTGTCAACTCCCCCTACGATGACTTTGGATTTACCGTCGATGCCTCGGAAAGAAAAGGCTACCTCTCCTCCAACCGCCCGGGTGGCCAGGGACAAGACGACCTGTACCGCTGGACCTACAACGGCCTGATGCCGCTGGTGGCTTCTGTTTGTGCGGTGGATCAAGTCAGCGGCGAGCGCATCAAGGATGCCCGTCTGACGATTTTCCCCTCAGAGCCGCTCAGCGAAAACCTGCCCCCGCTGACCGCGGCCCAACCGAGCTTTGTCTCCCAGCCACTGCCGCCGGCTGTCAGCCAGCAGCCCTTTAAAAGCAGCTGTCAGGTACAGCTGCAGGTGCTCCCCGAACAATCATATACGGTGCTCGTGGAAAAGAATGGATATGAGCAACAACGTTTCCATAAAACGGGAAAGGAGCTCGCCAGGGAGCCGGAATACCTGATTCCCCTGCAGCTGAAACTGATGCGGCCTGTTCATGCCGAAGTCCTGGACCAAAAAAGCGGGCGGCCCCTGGAAGCCTGCACAGTGAACATAAGAAACGAGTGCACTGGTGAAACTGAAAACCTGCAGACAGATGTGAAAGGCGGCTTTGATTTCCCCTTTAACTGCCGATGTGATTACACCGTCACCGTCTTGAAAAACGGCTTTGTGACGAGTGAAAAAAGATGGAAAGCGGGAGAAATCGGCTGCGACAAAGAAACGGCCGGTCCCTCGCTCTACCTGTCTGCGCTGGAAAACAAAAAAGCGCCTGAAATCGGTGACATCATAGCGCTCCCGATTGTCTATCACGACTACGACCGCTATGAAATCAGGTCTGCGGATGTAAGCGGTCTGGACAGTCTGGTGCGGCTCATGCAAAAACACCCCTCCCTGGAAATAGAACTGGGATCCCACACCGACTCCAGAGGCCCCGCGGAGTACAATATGGAGCTCTCCCAGCGCAGGGCCAACACAGCTGTTGGCTACCTCATCAGCAAGGGGATTGAGGAGCACCGAGTCAAGGCAAAGGGCTATGGAGAAAGCCGGTTGATCAACCACTGCTCCAACGGGGCCCGCTGCAGCGAGAAGGAGCACCAGGAAAACCGGCGGACGGAAGTCAAAATCATTCATATTGAATAGAAGCACACGCGATATCGAGTAAGAAACGCAAGCTTTTGAAGCAAGCCCCAGACACCGGGCTTGACAGTTCGCAAAACCTGACTAACTTGGCCTCAAAAAAAAGACATGTGCATTGCCATTACCCGACCGGTGAGCCCCAAGATGCAGGAATGCCAGCTCACCCACCAGGAGCGCCAGCCTATTGACATCCCGCTGGCAGAGAAGCAGCACGCCGATTACGAAGACGCCCTGCGCAAACTGGGCTGTGAGTTGGTGTGTGCGCCGGAGCTCACTTTCTTTCCCGACAGCGTCTTCGTGGAAGACTGCGCCCTGGTGTTTGACGAACTCGCCATCATCACCCGCCCGGGTGCCGAGAGCCGCCGGGAGGAGGTGTTCACCATTGCCGAAGTGCTGGAATCTTACCGCAAAAAAATATTTTACCTGGAAACTCCTGCCACCCTGGATGGCGGCGATGTGCTCTGCGTGGGCAAGCAGGTTTGGGTTGGCGTCGGCGGAAGGACCAATGCGCTGGCGCTGATGCAACTGGAAGATATCTTAGGCCATCTCGGCTATGAGGTCCACGGCGTGCCGGTCAAGGATTGTCTGCATCTGAAGACTGCCGTCACACAAGTGGGTCCGCAAACCCTGCTGATCAATCCCGATTGGGTGGATCCCGCCATTTTCTCCGACTTTGAGCTCATCGAGGTGGATCCTGCTGAACCAACTGCAGCCAACGCCCTGCTCATAGGGCAGGATGTTATTTTCCCGGTGGATTATCCGCTGACAGCGCTTCGCCTGGTGGAGGCTGGCATCGAGCTGTATTTCGTGGACAACTCGGAATTCATCAAGGCCGAGGGGGGCGTCACTTGCTGCAGCATTGTTTTCAACCCGGAATAAGCCCGACAGAATTGTTTGATTACTCCTTAAATCACAGGACTTTTTCATTACTTTGCATTGACAAGGGGATAGTACGGGCTACCGCACTTTCCCTTCCAAATAAAAACTTTGACATGATGAAACCAACAACCAATCAATGGCCAATCCTGCTCCTGTTGGCAGGGCTGCTCCACACCACCACCTCCTGCGTGTCTAAGAAGCAATTTGCCGAGTTAAAAACCCAGCTTGACGCCGCCAACATAGACCTGGGCAAATGCGGAGAGAACCTCAACCTCTACATGAACCGGCTCGGTGCCTGCGAGCAGGACAAGCTGCGGCTGCAGGGGGAAATCCAGAGCTTGCAAAGCGCCATGCAACTGCGGCAGGAGCAACTGGCGGACTTGCGCGAGCAGCTCAACGACTGCAAGTCGCAGCGGGACAAGCAACTCTCCCAGGTGGGCAACCTGACGGTGCTCTCTCAGGCTGCTAATGACAACATCAAGGAGACGCTGTCGCAGCTGGAGAAGAAGGACAAGTACATCCGCCTGCTGCAGGCTGCCAAGTCAAAGGCAGATTCCATCAACCTCGCACTGGCCGTCAACCTGAAAAGCGTCTTGAAGGATGGCATTGAGGATGAGGACGTGGAGGTGAAGGTGGACAAGACCGTGGTTTTCATCAATCTCTCTGACAAGATGCTGTTTGAAAGCGGCAGTTCGCGCATCACATCGCGCGCCAATGAGGTGCTGGGTAAGATTGCGCAGATCCTGGAGTCCCGTCCGGAGCTGGAGGTGATGGTGGAGGGTTACACGGATAATGTGCCGATCAAGAATGCATGCATGGATGACAATTGGGACTTGAGTGTGAAGCGGGCTACTTCTGTGGTCAGGGCGCTTCAGCGGGTTCACAAGATCGATCCGAATAAGTTGATTGCCGCCGGCCGCGGGGAGTACAATGCGCTGGAGAGCAATGAGACAGCGGAGGGCCGTGCCACCAATCGCCGCACACGGATTATCATCCTTCCAAAACTGGATCAGTTTTATGATTTGTTGAATCCCAGCAACAATAATTTTGATTGACGGGGGAAGGTGAGTTTTTCTTGGGTTGTGTAAATAGTCCCCTGGGCGCAGTGCCCCTCTTTGAAAAGGGCACGGGGCTGCGCCCCACGCCCTAAAACCCCCTTCCCGGCCGCGATTTGGC
>JBEAYO010000379.1:0-4094 GCA_041159285.1 Bacteroidota bacterium
TGCTGTGACTTTCCACTTTTTCCTTCCTGTTGTCTCTCGCGTGCGAAACGCCAGGCCCAAATTGTTCCTCCCGGGACCCACAACTTTTGCACAATAGTTGCGTTTTTTTAAATTGCAGTCCCGTTAATCAAAAATCACGCGAATACACCATGCGAAATTTTCTCATTCCCATTTTTGTCCTCTGCTTTTCACTCTCGGCAGCCTCGCAAGACGCCAAGCTGGCCCAGCAATATTTCAGCGACGGGGAGTTTGAGAAAGCTGCCGTGCTGTACAAGAAACTGTACGATCAGCAGAACAAGAACGATTACTACTTCGACCGCTACCTGGAGTGCCTCCTGGCCGTGGAAAAGTACGCCGAGGTGGAAGGTGCGCTGAAACAGGGACTGCGCGACAATCCCAACGACGTGCGCCTGTACGTGGCCTATGGCAACTTGTACGAGCGGCAGTTCAATGAAGAAAAGTCCAGGGAACAATACGAGAAGGCCATCAAGAAAATGCCGGCCGACCAATACCAGATCACCCGGCTGGCAAGTGCCTTCACCAACCTCACCAAATACGACCTCGCCATAAAAACCTACGAAATCGGAGGGGAACTGCTGAAAAACAGGCAATTGTTCACCTTCAACCTGGCTGAACTGTACCGCCGGTCCGGCGATACAGAAAAAATGGTGGAAAACTACCTCAGCAGCCTGGAGGCCTTTCCTCAGCAAATGGCGACCATCCAGGGCCAACTGCAGCGCTACCTCGTCACTCCCGAGGACTATGCCACGCTTCAAACCCAATTGTACGACAGGATACAACAAAGACCCAATGACTTGCAGTTTGTAGAACTCCTGCAATGGATGTTTATTCAAAACAAGGATTACAAAAATGCCCTGCGCCAGGCAAGGGCGCTGGACAAGCGACTGGAGGAAGGCGGAGCCCGCGTCTATCAACTGGCTTTTACGGCTTACAATGAACGCGACTACGCCGCAGCAATAGAGGCTTTTGATTATGTGGTCAGGGAAGCGGGCACTGCATCGCCCTACTACCTCGACTCGAAGCGCATGTCCCTTAAAGCGCGCCGGAATCAACTCATCGAGGGCTATGCCTACACGGAAGTTCAGTTGCGGGAAATCGAGGCGGCTTATGAAACATTTTTAACCGAGTTCGGCCGCAGCAAAGTCACTGCTTCCATTATCGCTGAGCTGGCGGACCTGGAGGCCTTCTATCTGAATGACCTTGAAAAGGCCATTGCCCTGCTCAACGAGATGATCAGTTTCCCGGCAGTGGACAGCAGGACGCTGGCCAACGGAAAGCTGAGCCTGGGAGATTTTTATTTGATGAAAAATGAGGTTTGGGAAGCTACCCTGCTCTATTCCCAGGTGGACAAAGCATTCCCCGACGATCAACTCGGCCACGAGGCCCGTTTCCGCAACGCGAGACTGGCTTATTACAACGGGGATTTTCAATGGGCTCAGACCCAGTTCGACGTGCTGAAGGCCTCTACCTCAAAACTCATCGCCAATGATGCCCTGGATCTCTCCGTGTTCATCATGGACAACCTCGGACTGGACACAACGGACAGGGCGCTGCGGCTATACGCCGAGTCAGACCTGCTGTCTTTCCAGAACCGCTTTTCGGAAGCCTTCGCGAAGCTGGATACGCTGCTGCGCGAATTTCCCAAGCACTCTCTGGAAGATGACGTGCTGTACGCCAGGGCCAAGGTATACGTCCGGCAGCGGGAATATGCCCAGGCTGTCCCCCTCTTTGAACAAATCGTTGCCCAGTACCCCGAGGAAATCAGGGCTGACAACGCCTTGTTTGAGCTGGCAGAGCTGTACGAGAACCAGCTTCAGGACCTTGACAAGGCCATGCAGTACTACGAAAAAATATTCCTGCAGTATTCCAGCAGCACCTTCTCGGTGGAAGCCCGCAAAAGGTTCAGAAAGCTGAGGGGAGACAATATTTAGGACGACTCAGTTCAGGGGTCGATCGTCCTCATGCGTTCTCCATCCTTGTATTCCACGATAAAGGCTCCGCCGAAATCCCTCATTTTCCGGACCTTCACCAGGTCCTTTGACGCTTCCTCGACAGAGGAGTAATCTGCCAGCAACACGCGGCAAAGCTTGTTGTCCATGATGTACTCCCGGTCCAATCTGCCCAGTTCCTTTGCAGCCTTGAAGCGCGGGTGCTCCAGGTTTTCCAGGTTTTTAGAAAGGGCAATCAGCTGTATTTTATAGTAAGTGCCGCTTTTGCGCGGGGCCTCCGTCACTACATGGTACTGGTCGGCCTGGGACTTGCTGACGTAGGCTGTTTCTGCCTGGCCCGTGTTAGCGGTTGTCGCTTGTGTCTGCTGGGACTCCTGTGCCACAGCTGGTGCTTGTGCCGCCGGAGCCTTCCCTGCTGCGGCCGGCTCAGCGGCTGGTATTTCCCGGGGTTTGGTCGTTTCAGGAGTCACGATGGTTTTGGCATTCTCTTCGGCGGGCTCAGCTTTGGGTGAAATGCTGGCAGGGGCCGGCTTTTGCGTCAGCGGCAGATCCTGTTTTTTTGCCACCTCGCCGCTGCTGTACGGCTCCAGGTAAAGCGGCGCACCAAAGTCAGTGAATTTATCGAAATCCCTCGTGTCGAAATCGTAGCGCGCCGGGAAGTAACCGGTCGCCATAGCTTCCAGTGAATATTTCTGATTGGGTTCAACGTTAAAGTGGTATTTCCCGTCTATCGCATCCATTTTTGTAAGGAAGCGGCGCTGGCTGGATTCCTGTACTTCATAGATAGCCACTTCAGCGCCCACCAGCGGATCGCGGGAGTTTTTATCGAATACTTCTCCTTTGGTTACCCAGCGGGACAGTGGCTTTGAAAATGCAATTTCGAAGATATCCTCCTGGGTGGTCGTCACTTTTTCGGTGCCGAAAATCCGGTTGGAGACCAGGAAGGCGCTTTTACCGGAGGGCGTGTGGGCGTAGGAGAAGTCATCTGCTGCTGAGTTGAAGGGCAGCCCCAGGTTTTCCACAGCTTGCCACTGGGTGCGCTCACCCTTGGCACTGAAAATGTCGAGGCCGCCGATGGAAACATGTCCATTGGAGGCAAAGTACAGCTTGCGGTCAGCAGCGTCGTAGAAGGGAGTGATGTCGTCTCCCAGGGTATTGATGGTGGTGCCGCAGTTGATTGGCAAGGTGAAGTCATTGGCGTTACTGTTTACCTCCCGTGTGGTGTACCAGATGTCCATGCCGCCGGTGCCTCCGGCCCTGTTTGAGGAGAAGTACAGGATCTCGGTGCCGTTTTGGTGGATGACAAAGGGTTGGGTCGATGTGACGCTGGCTTCATTGATGTAATCGGGGAGGCGTTCCGGAGCCGACCAGCTCTGGCCGGAGCGGCGGGTGACGTAGATTTCGCAGTGGGTGGTGAGACCTCCCCATTCTTCCACGGACTTGCAGATAGTGAAATAGAAGCGCGCGCCGTCGGGGCTGAGGGATCCGTTGCAGAAGTGGTCGCTCTTGGGGATGTCGGGGAAGTTTTCGATGGTAACTGCCTTGCTCCAGGTGCCTTCCGATTTGATGGAGCGGTAGATTTCAGCCCGTTGGGCCATGGTTGAGGAGAAGTACAGCACTTCATCATTGTAGGGCAAGGGGGCGAATTCAGTTTCCGGTGTATTGACATTAGTGCCCATCAATTGCAGTGAAACGTCGTCCTTGGCGCCTTGGGTGGACAGGCGAGCATTCAGTTCGCAGCCTCGGAGTTCATTCTGCACGATGGCATCGACGCGGGGTTTGTCAGCTCCGTTATAGCGGCTCATGAAACCGTTGAACTCGTTGTTGGCATTTTCATAGTCGCCGTTTTGCTTGAGCGCGCGGGCATAGTGGAGCCCGATGAGCGGGAAGTCGTCATTGAGGTCGCGGACGAAGGCCCAGTTGTCGGCGGCATTGCGGTAATCGCGGATGATGGAGAAGCAAAGCCCTGCTTTATAGGCAAGTTCCTTGTCTTTGGGGCGGAGTTTGAAAGCCGCGCGATAGTGTTCGCCGGCGTCGGCATAATGTGCGTTGGCAAAGAGCTCGTCGCCGAGTTTGACGTGTTTGCGCCAACTGAGTTTGTCCTGAGCCTGAAGCAGTGGGCAG
>JBEAYO010000380.1:0-4089 GCA_041159285.1 Bacteroidota bacterium
CGTGCAGGAATTCTTCCGCAGTGAAAAACCGGACTACGTCTTCCTGGCTGCCGCCAAGGTCGGCGGCATCCTCGCCAACAACACCTACCGGGCGGAATTCCTGTACGACAACCTCATGATCGAGGCGAACGTCATTCACGCCGCCTGGCAGCAAGGGGCGAAGAAGCTCCTCTTCCTCGGCTCTTCCTGCATCTATCCGCGGCTGGCGCCCCAGCCCCTGAAGGAGGAGTACCTCCTGAGCGGCGCCCTCGAGAGCACGAATGAACCGTATGCCATCGCCAAAATCGCCGGTATCAAGCTCTGCGACGCCTACCGCTCTCAGTATGGCTGCAACTTCATCTCCGTCATGCCCACCAACCTCTACGGTCCCAATGACAACTACGACCTGGCCAACTCCCACGTGCTGCCGGCGCTGATCCGGAAATTCCACGAGGCCAAGAAACAGCAGTCGCCCGAGGTGGTGCTCTGGGGAACCGGGCAGCCCCTGCGCGAGTTCCTGCACGTGGACGACCTGGCCGATGCCTGTTACTACCTCATGCAGACTTACGATGAGCCGGGACTGGTCAACATCGGCACCGGCAGCGACATCTCCATCCGCGACCTGGCCCTGCTCGTCAGGGATGTCGTCGGCTACTCCGGGCAAATCACTCTCGACCTCTCCAAGCCCGATGGCACTCCGCGCAAGCTCATGGACGTGAGCAAGCTCCACGCCGCCGGCTGGAAGGCCCGCATTGGCCTGGAGGAGGGCATCCGCAGCGTGTACAGTGGGCTGGAGGGGGAAGCGTGGTGGTAGGACGGGAGACGGTGGACAAGAAATGCGAGCCCCGCGCCGGCAGGCTACCCACTCTGTCATCTTGGAAAGACCTGTCCACGCCATCAGTGCCGCCCCGAATGCTGGTGCATTTTTTATTAAAACAACATGGCCTTTCAAGCCTTTCCCCCCTGCCAATTGCTGCGAAAAAAACTTATTTTTGACTTCCAGACTCGTTGCGACGGCAACCAGCCCATTCCTCACCCGCACCCATACTAAGATGTACAAATACCTCCTGGCCGCAGCACTGACGCTGCCGGCCCTCCTGCTCAGGGCACAGGGCAGCCTGCTGCCCCTCGGCGACGACAACTACCCGCTGCTCGACCGCCTGGAAATCAGCAGCGGCCGCCTGCCCGCCTACAACTCCTCGCTGCGCGGCTACACCCGCGGCAGCGCCGTGCAATTCGCCCTGTCACTGGACAGCCTTTCCGGCACCAACGCCAGGCAGCGGCAGGACCTCGCCAGGATTTTCACCAACAACAACGAATGGCTGGGCGTCTGCCGGGACGTACAAACCCTGGGCAGCCACAAGGAGGGCCGCTACGAGCGCGTGGAGGGCAGCGACAGCCTGTACCGCTTCATCCCCCACTCTCAGCTGCGCCAAAGCCAGCAGGACCAGCACTACTACCGCTGCACCAAGCCGCTGCTCGGGCTGTTCTACCCCACCCCCGCCAACCTCGCCGAGGTGAACAGCGATGGATTCCACCTCCGCGCCAACCCCTTGCTGCACCTGACGGGCGCCATGCCGGCGGGACAGTCGGGCGGGCGCGCGACCTTCTTCAACCTCCGCGGCGTGGAGCTGCGCGGCGGCTTCGACGACCGCATCTTCTTCTACTCCAACATCACCGACAACCAGGCCATTTTCGCACCCTATGCGCAGGATTACATCCGGCAGCGCAAGGCCGTCCCCTACGCCGGCTACTACAAGACCTACCAGAGCACACTCTTCGACACCAGCGCCTACAACTGGCTCAACGCCCAGGCGCACGTCGGCTTCCACCTCACGCGCAGCGTGGGCATGCAGTTCGGCCACGGCCGCCACTTCATCGGCAACGGCTACCGCTCCCTGCTGCTCTCGGACTTCTCGCACAACTACCTCTTCCTCAAGGTCAACTGGCAGGCCTGGCGCCTGCACTACCAGAACCTGTTTGCCGAGCTGCAGGCTACCTCGGCCGCCGCCAACCCGGGCGACAAGTACCTGCCGCGCAAGTACATGGCCGCCCACTACCTTAGCTTCCGCATCAGCGAGAACATGAGCTTCGGCCTGTACGAGGCCACCGTGTTCCGGCGGCGCCAGCCCGTGGAAAACTTCGAGCTGCAGTACCTCAACCCGGTCATCCTCTACCGCACGGTAGAGCACCTGATCGACAGCGAGGACAACGTGCTGATCGGCCTGGACTACAAGTGGAATTTCCTGCGACGCTTCCGGCTCTATGCCCAGCTCATGATGGATGAATTCCTGGAGGAGGAGCTCCTCGCCGGCAACGGCTGGTGGGCGAATAAATGGGGCGTGCAGGCCGGCCTGCTGTATGTCAATGCCCTGGGGGTGGACCACCTGGACCTGCGCGCCGAGCTGAATGTCGTGCGGCCCTACACCTATTCGCACCGCGACAGTCTGGGCTCGAGCTATTCGCACTACAACCTGCCGCTGGCGCATCCCCTGGGTGCCAACTTCAAGGAGTACCTGCTGATGGCCCGCTACCAGCCGCGGCCCCGCCTCTGCGCGGAAGGGCGCCTGATGTACGTCCAGACCGGGGAGGATACCCCCGGGCTGAACTACGGCAGCAACATCCTGCTGGACTACCGGAGCCTGGTCAGCGAGTACGGGAACTTCATCGGACAGGGGGTGGAAACTACCATTTTTTTGGCGGGGATGGACTTGCGCTATGAGCTATGGCACAATATTTACGCAGAGGTAAGTTACCTGTACCGCCGGCGGTCCAGCGAGCTGCCCGTCCGCAATGGCACCGACAGCTTTCTGGGGGTCGGCATACGCATGAATGTGGGGCAGCTGCGGATGGATTTTTAGAGCCAGCCCCCACATCACCAATTCAACGTACAATTTGAAATATGAACTATGTAGCCATCATGGCCGGCGGTGTCGGCAGCCGGTTCTGGCCGGCCAGCCGCGAAGCCAGACCAAAGCAATTCATGGACATCCTGGGAGTGGGAAAATCGCTGCTCCGCCTCACTTATGAGCGATTTCTCCAACTCGTGCCGGCCGGCCATATCTACATCGTCACCCATGAGATGTACCGGGAACTGGTGCACGAGCACATCCCCGAACTGGGGAGGCACCAGGTGATTTGCGAGCCCAGCCGCAACAACACCGGCCCCTGTGTGGCCTACACGGCCTTCCGGCTGCACGCCCTGGACCCCGATGCCAATTTTGTAACGGCTCCCTCGGACCACGTCATCCTCAAGGAGGCGGTTTTCACGGAGCACCTGCAGCAGGCCCTGTCTTTCACGGCTGAGAATGAAGCCATTGTGACCCTGGGCATCACGCCCACCCGTCCGGACACCGGCTACGGCTACATCCAGTACCAGGCGGAGGCCCGGGACGGAATACACCCTGTCCAGCGTTTCCTGGAGAAGCCAGACCTTGCCACGGCGGAGCAGTTCCTGCGCACGGGCGGCTACCTTTGGAACGCCGGCATCTTCGTGTGGCGGGCAGCCACCATCCTCAACAGCTTCCGGGAGCTGGCCCCGGACATATACCGGATACTCAGCGAGGGCGAGGGGCTTTACAACACAGCTGGAGAGGCGGCCTTCATCCGCCAACGCTACCCCGACACCCCCAGCATATCCGTGGATTACGCCATCCTGGAGAAATCGGAGGCTGTTTACACCATCCCGGCCGACATCGGCTGGTCGGACCTGGGCACCTGGGCTTCCCTGCATTCGGAGCGGGAGAAGGACCCGGCCGGAAATGTGGTGCAGAGCGCCGGGGTGCTGAGCTACGGCGTCAGCAACAGCCTGATCCGCGTGCCGGCCGGCAAGCTGGCGGTGATCAAGGGCCTTGACGACTACATCGTGGTGGATGAGGGCGATGTGCTGCTGATTTGGCCCAAATCTGAGGAGCAGGGCATCAAAAAGGTCACACAGGAGGTGCAGGAGAAGACGGGAGGGAGGTATTTGTGAGGGGAAATGGCCCCTAACCGCCAACCCTCGCCCCCCAGGTGCAGCGCGCCGCAATATTTGTAGCGCACCGCAATATTTATGGCCCTGTGCCAACCCTAGCCCCCCAGGTGCAGCGCACCGCAATATTTGTAGCGCAC
>JBEAYO010000381.1:0-4063 GCA_041159285.1 Bacteroidota bacterium
AGCACGTCGCCGGGTTGGTAGCCGTGCCCGGCCCCTGCTTCCAGAACCAGATGTTCCTCGCTTTGGCTGATGGGAACCAGGCCCGGGTCAGCGGGGAACCAGGCCCTTTTTGCCAGTTCGTTTTCAGCAGCCACGGATTTATGCCCGAGATCCAGGCAAATCTTGGTGGAATCCGGCAGCGAGATCACCCGGGTAACCAAAAGGGCAGCCGGCGCAAAGGCCTGCTCCGGGCAAAGGTCGCTGTAGCCCTTGTCCCAGTAGATGAAAGTCCCCGGGCTACACTCCACCCCGGGCCTGTCCGCGTGAACAGGAAAAGAGGGTGAACCGCCGGCAATCACCGCCGGAGCGGGGTATCCGCTTTCCCGAATCCTGTTGGCGAGGTCGGCGACCGGGGCAAAGGCGGCATCACAGGCAGCCTTGCGGCGTTCGAAATCCACATCCCGGATATGGCCGTCGTAGGCGTGCAAGCCGGCGGGATAGATGCCTTCCATAGCTGCACAGGCGGCATAGAGTTCCAGGGCAGCCGACGGCGAGATGCCGGTCCTGTTTTGCCCCAGGTTGAGGTCAATGAAAACAGGCAGGGTGATGTCTGCGGCAGCACAGGCAGCAGCCAGTCGGGTGGCAGCCCCCAGGTCGTCAACCAGGCAGGCGTACTGAGTGTCCTTGAATTTCCTGACCAGCTGGAGGAAGCGCTGGACCTTGGGCCCCACCGGCTGGTAGGCCAGCAGCACGTCCCTGGCCTCGCACCTTCCCAGCATTTCAGCTTCCGCAATGGTGGCGCACTTGAACTTGCGGATGCCTTGCTGCATCATTTCGCGCACGGCACCCGGCGACTTGCAGGTCTTGACATGGGGCCGCAGCCGTTCCACACCGCCTGCCATGCGGATGGCGAGGGCGATGTTCTGCCTGACAAAGGCCGGGTATATGACCAGTGTGGGGCTGTCCACTGTTTCGATGTTCTGAATGTGATAATCGGGCAGGTGGAAGTTCATTCGCCGGGAATTGGTGTGGTGAAAGTTAATGTTAATGCGATGGTGTTGGTGCTGTAGGGCAGCCAGCATGTTTTGGGGTTGCGCAAGGATGCCTTTGCATGGCCAAAAATTCCTCTCCCCGCCGCGGGGTGGGGTCGGCCCACCCCCGCCGGGGCGGGGAATGTTTGGGGGGCGGCGGGGCCCGTGGCCCGCCGCTCGCCCATTCCTGGAGCCAATGGGCTCCGGCGGAACAAGTCTTAAGGATGCGCCAAATCTTTTAATATGCCCGCTAAGACTCCTGTTCAATTTCAAATATCCCCTCTACCTCCACTGCCACGTTGCCGGGCAGGGAGCCCATGCCCACGGCGCTGCGGGTGCCGATGCCCTCACTGCCCCACAGGTCGGCGAACAGCTGGCTGCAGCCGTTGATGACCACGGGGTGCTGCTCGAAGTCGGCCGTGGCATTCACCATACCGAGGAGCTTGACCACGCGCTTGATGCGGTCGAGGTCGCCCAGGTGGGCCTTCAGGGAAGTCAGCATGGCCAGTCCGCACTGCCGGGCCGCATGTTGGCCCTGCTCCAGGCTGACCTCAGCCCCGAGTTTTCCCTTGATGGCGCTGCCATCGGTATGGATGGAGATGTGCCCTGAGACATAGACCAGGTTGCCGATGGTGAGGCAGGATTTGTAAATGCCCTTGGAACCAGGCAGGGAGGGCAGTTCCAGGCCCATGCCGGCCAGTTTAGCTTCTGTTTTGCTCATTGTATAGAGTAGGTTTAAAGCATCTCATCAAACTAAAGGGTATTCTGTCGTGCTTCGGCTTCGCTCAGCCACCACAGCCCCCGGTACCGCCTGCCTCCCGGAAGGAGACTGTCTCAAAAGACCCGGCCATTCGCTCCGCCGGTGCCGATTGGCCCCCGGAAAGGTCATTCGGCCGGCCTGCGGCCGGCCGAATGACCTAAAACTCCCCTTCCGCCGCGGTTTGTCTTCGCCAAACCGCGGCGGAAGGGGAGTTTTAGGTGCGCGGGGCGAAGCCCCGCGCACCTTTTGCGAGAAGGCGTTTCGCCAAAGGGTCTTTTAAGACACCCGCGGAAAGGGTTTTTCAGGGCGCAGAGCGCAGCCCTACGGCTTAAAACATCACGCCCATGTGCAGGATGATGCTGGTCATGTTGGTCAAATAATCCACATCCGGCGAGTAGTCCTTGCTCACGTCTGTGAAAAGGCGCTGGAAGCCGAGGCCTGCGATGAGCGCCGTATTGCCGCTGACGCTGTATTCGATGCCGCCACCCATTCCCCAGGAAAGCGCCAGGCTGCCGACCTCCCGCTTGATGTCAATGTTCTCCTCCTTCAGCCCGGTGTATTGGATGCTGCCGCGCGCCTGGGACCTGAAGCCCAGGGTGATGACCGGAGCCTCCACAAAATAACGCAGGTAACCGTACTCCTTGGTCTTGAGTTTTATCCCGAAGGGGATTTCCACGTACTGGATGCTGTACTTCAGATTGGTGCCTGCAGGAAAGGGGCTTAGCACGCCGGCGGGCAGTTCCGACCGCTGCCAGGTGTCGCCCGTAATGTCGTAGCGAAGAGAACCCCCGCTGTTGAAGGCGAAGCCCAGGCCGACCAGGAAGGCGTAGTTTTCACGGAAATAGATTTCGGAGCGGGCACCCATCTTGAGCCCCAGGTTGGTGCCGTCGGTGTTGATGACATTTTCATCAGTGGTCAAAAGGGAGAAGGTAGGGCTGAGTTGGAAGCCCATGCGCAGGTTGGCGTCCTGGGCAGCGGCAGTGAAATAACAGGCCGCAAAAAATGCTGCAATGGAGACAATTTTTTTCATCTGAGTTAGTTTTGCATGTTGAAATAATACATGGCTCCGGGAAAAATTTAAAATTTATCCCTGTATCATCAAACCACAAACAATGAACGTAAAAAAAGCACTGTTTCTTTTCCTTACAACGACAGTTTTGCTCAGCAGCTGCCGCGACGACAAAAGTAAGCATATTCCGGATGTTTCTAACATCGCTGCCAAAGCGGAAATTAAGCGATTCGAACAGGAACTCTTCCAGCTGGACACCCTGCAGTTCGCAGCAGGCCTTCAGGCATTGGAAGCCGAATACCCCGAATTCGCCGACATCTATTTTGAAAAAATCCTGGGCTCCAGGGACTCCCTCATTGCACCCGAGGGCCACGAGGCCTACATGCGCGGCTTCGTCACTCACGAATCGCTCCGGAAGCTTTACGACACCTGCCAGATCGCCTACCCGGACCTGCAACAACTGGAGCAGTCTTTCACCCGGGCTTTCCAGTTCTACAAATACTACTTCCCCGAGCAGCCGCTCTCGGGCGAGGTGGTGACTTTCATCTCCGAATACACCATCGGCGGATTCCTGTACGGCGAGAATTCCATCGGCGTGGGGCTCGACTTCTACCTGGGCGAACAGTACCCCTACCAGCAGTACAACCCCTCCAACCCCAACTTTTCAAAGTACCTCACCCGGACCTTCAACGCCGACCACATCGTCTCCAAGTCCATGAGCCTGCTGGTGGACGACCTGCTGGGACCACCGCCCGGCAACCGGCTGATCGACTACATGATCCACAACGGAAAGGAACTGTACCTGTTGGATCAATTGCTGCCGGAGGCGCCGGACAGCGTGAAGCTGGAGTATTCCCAGGCACAGGTGGACTGGTGTGAGGAGAACGAGGCAAACATCTGGGCTTTCCTGCTGTCGGAGAACCTGATTTACTCCTCTGACTGGGGCAAGTTCAGGAAACTGGTGGAGCCGAGCCCTTCCTCACCCGGCATGCCGGCGGAAGCGCCGGGTCGCACAGCCAGCTGGCTGGGCTTCCAGATTGTCAAGGCCTTCATGGAGCAAAAGCCCGGGACCACCCTGCAGGAGCTGATTGCCTTCCAGGATGCCCAGGCGATATTGGATCAGTCGAAGTACAAGCCGCGCAGGAAGTGATTGACCAGGATTGACCAGGATTGACCAGGATTGACCAGGATTGACCAGGATTGACCAGGATTGACCAGGATTGACCAGGATTGACCAGGATTGACCAGGATTGACCAGGATTAATAGGATTAATAGGATTTAAT
>JBEAYO010000382.1:0-4063 GCA_041159285.1 Bacteroidota bacterium
AACCTATACTCAAGGACTTGCGACAGATTCTAAAGTTTCAGCATTTGACAACTTTTGTTGCAAAGGAATTTTTGTTTGCCGAGGCCAGGATGCCTGCAATCGGGCCGCAAGAGACGCTGCGCTTAACTCTTGCTGAAACTGTGCTTTCATTGTAAGGACTGAGTCACAGCTTGCCGGGAAAATCCGGGACAACAGGTACCCGACATTACTGACAAACAACTTCTAACTTTACCACCATGCTGAAACTCTTCATCACCGGCCTTGTCATCCTCTTTGCCGCCATTGCGCTCAATGTCCTGATACAAAAGCTCCACATCATGGGCTGGTACGAATTCCTGGGCAAGCTGCAGGGACAGGGCAGCAAGACCTTCGCCGACATGTCAATTGCCGACTATTGCTGGCTCTTCGCCCTCTACCCTCTCGGCCTGGGACTCTCCGCCATAGCCGGCGAAAAACTCTGGTTGCTGCTGTCCAGACTGCTCTGAGCCCCCGGCTTGCCAACTCAGGCAAAGTAGTAATACACCCCAGTGGATGCCGCCGACAACAAGCCGGCATACAATAAATCGCTTTTCCAAAAACCAGCCCCCTCACGCAGCAGGCCCGGCACAAACACGGCAAAGGCAGCCAGCGCACCGAACCCCGATACCTCCCGCGCCGGCAAGCCCGTCAGCTGCGATGACAACAACACCAGCAACTGCAAGCCCAGGAACAAGCCCACCTTGCCCGCCAGGGAAGGCAAGCTGACGCCCGCCCCTATCTGCTCAAATCCCGCACGGCGCCGCGCCTGCTCCTCCCCTCCCGCCAACAACACCAGCGTCAGGGAACACAACAGAAAGGTCAAGCCGATGCGGTGCAGGAAATTGAGCGATATGCCCCAGCCATGCTCCAGCAGCCACTCCATGCCGAGGCCGTACACCGGTCCGAGCAGCATCGCGGCTACGGCCCCCCTGGCTCCCGCCCGCGGCCAGGTCACGCCGAACAGGAACGCAGCCATGATGCCCGGGGTGAAATAGGACAACTGCGCTGATACGCGCAGGAAGAAATTGTTGGAGCGCTCCGGCGTGTAGGTGAGCAGCGCCAGGCCGATTGCCGCCGCCACCAGCACCACCACCGCCAGCCGCCCGAAACGCATCTTCTGCGCATCGCCAGCCTCCCTGTTCACATATTTACCGTAAACATCCACCGTGAGCAGGGTGGTCGCCGCATTCATCATGGAATCCACTGAGGAGAAGGTGGCAGTCGCCAGGCCGGCCAGTATCAGTCCGGCCAAGCCTATGCCGGAGGGGATGACGGTTTCTATCAGCTTTAAAAAGGCAGCGTCGGAACTGAAATCGCCGCCGCCGAAGCGCGCCTCGAACAGGTAATAGGCCGCCACGCCGGTGGAGATGGAAAAAAAAGGCACCAACAACTTCAGAAACCCGCTGGCGATGATGCCCCTGCGGGCGTCTTCGTCCGATGCTGCAGCCAGCACGCGCTGCACGATGAACTGGTTGGTGGAAAAATTGAAGCAATGCTGCAGCAACAGCCCCGTGAAGATGCCCGTCCAGGGCAGGTTCGGGTGGCTGGCCGGCAGGTAAAGATGCATCTTCTGCGCTCCGGCGGGCTGCGCGGCGTCGATGGCCAGCATGCCACCAAATCCGCCGATCTCGGGTTGCGAGAAGGTGAAGTAAGCCACCGCCAGGCCCGCCGCCAGCATGAGCAGGGTTTGTATCGTGTCCGTTATCACGATGGATTCCATGCCGCCACGGATGGTGTAGCTGCAGGTGATGAGCCCGATGAGCAGCAGGCCGAGGGGATAGCTGACCTCAAGGCCGGTGCCGCTGAACAGCCACTGCAGCGTGATGCTGCCGACGTAGAAGGCCCCCACCAGCTGCACCAGGATGATCAGCACCAGCAAGATGGTGTAGGACAGCCGTGCAGCCTCGCTGTACCGGATCTCGAGGTACTGCGACAGGGTGAAAAGCCCCAGCCGCCGGTAGGAGGCCAGGAACACATAGCACAGCAACAGCACCGCCGGGAACACGATCTCGTAATGCGCCTGCACGAATCCCAGCGAATAGCCGACGCCCAGCATGCCGATCAGGTGGAAGGAGCTGATATTGGTGCCGAAGACGGAACCTGCGACGGTCCACCAGCGGATGGAACGACCTGCCAGGAAGTACTGCTCCGCGCTTTTCTTTCGCAGGGAGGCCAGGATTCCCGCAGCGGGCAGGATCAGCAGCAGCATGGCCATGATGAACAGGTCGAAACCAGTGAGCTGATTGAGCATGGTGTCAAATGAGTTTATCCATATTTCAGGTCTCCGGTGGTCAGCGGCGTGACCGGTGCCACCTGCGGCCGGCGACCCTGCACATCGGCCAACCTGGCATTGGGCAGGTGCGGAAGCACCAGCCTGGCGAAGTGCTCGCTTTCTTCCTGCAGCGGATAGCCTGAAAAGATGAAGGCCCGGAAGCCCATGTCCATGTAGCGGTTGATCTGCCGGAGCACCTGCTCCGCCGAACCCACCAGGGCAGCCCCGCAACCCGACCTGGCCCTGCCAATGTCCGTCCAGAGGATTTCTTCCAGGTAACCCTCGGCATCCGCGCCGAGGCGGAACTCGTCCTGCCGGCGGACACCCAACGACTGCGAGTCCTGGGTGCGGTTCTTCAGGGCCGCACCCTGGGCGGCATCGAAACGCGACATGAGGCGCCAGGCCCAGGCGCGGGCCTCGGCTTCCGTTTCCCGCACGACCACGTGGATGCGCAGCCCGAAGTCGAGGGTGCGGCCATGCCGCAGGGCGCGCTGCGACACATCCTGCATGGTGGCATAGAGGCTCTCCTCCGGCTCCGGCCACATCAGAAAGACGTCGCAATAGCGGGCGCAGATTTCCCGGGCGCCGGGGGCAATGCCGCCGAAGTAGAGCAAGGGACCGCCATTCTGCTGGTAAGGCCTGGCGGGTGCGGAAGGCAGCGACAAGCGGCCATAGTGTTCACCCTGGAACTCAATCCGTTCGGGCTGGGTCCAGGCCTGCTGCAGGAACTCGATGGTCTCGGCGCAGCGCTGGTAGCGCAACTCGGGCGACTCCTGGTATCCGGGCAGTTCAGAGTTGATGATGTTGACGGTCAGACGGCCTTCCAGGAGGTGGTCCAGGGTGGAGAGGGCCCTGGCCAGCATGGGGGGATGGTATTCGCCGGTGCGCAAAGCCACCAGGAGGCTGATGTTTGTGGTCATCGGGGCGATGGCAGCTGCGAAGGCGAGCGGCTCCTGCCCCACCACGAAGGAAGTGGGCAGCAGGATGTTGAGAAATCCCAGCCGGTCGGCCCGCAACAAGATATCGCGTGTGTGGGCCCAGTTGCTGCGGCGGGCCGGGTCCAGCTGACCGAGGAACTCGGTATCGCCGCCGCACAAGTCGCAGAACCAGGCAACCTCTGCCAGCCGCTCCGCTGTCCGGATGTGTTGGATGCGCTCGATTTTTTCCAGCATAAGTGCCTGTTTAAAACCTGATTTCCGCTCCGCCGCTGATGAAACGGGGCAATCCCAGGCGGATGCCCTGCGGCCTACGGGTCACAAGATAGCGCTCATCCGTGATATTTTTCACACTTAGGTTGATTCGCAGCTTCGTACCAGGTATTCGCCACCAGGTATTGGCATTGGCTACGAAAAATGCCGGGATCCGCCCCACCCTGCCATTAGCCGATGCAACTGTGGTGTTCAACTCATCTGCATACTGGGCGCCGGTATAATTGCCGCTCAGCGACAAGCCCAGGCCGCCGGGCGTTTCAAACAAAAGCGTGCTGCTCAACAGCAGCCGGGGAGCATAGGGCGTGTCCTTGCCTGCTATGTTCAAACGCTCCCCGCCAACGGCGATGTAACGATCAGCATTGAATGCGGCCCTGATGTGGCTGCCACTCAACTGCCAGCGGAACTGGTAATTGGACTGGCGTAACAACCGCGCCAGGTCGAACTCGAAGCCCAGCTCCAACCCGCGGTGCAGGGTGCGCCCGCCATTGACCAGGCCGCTCCCCGTGCCGCCCGAGGACTCCGACACCGGAATGACCTGGTTGGAGAAATCCATGGCAAAAGC